>JAGGTT010000136.1 GCA_021163565.1 Candidatus Tharpella sp. | reverse complement strand
TACGATAACAATCGAGCTGTTCTGCGGCCGAGGCCCCATTTTCAGCCAGTTTTCGGGCAGCTTGCGGCGGGTCATCGAAACCGATATGCACAACTTTGCAACTAACCGGAAAAAACGGGCAGTTTTCCTGCGCATTACCGCAGACCGTTACCACTGCATCAAATATTATATTACGAAATTCATCAACATGCTGAGATTTGTGGCCGGAGATATCAACCCCGACCTCGGCCATAACCTTAACCGCGTTCCGATTCAGACCGTGGGTTTCGATTCCGGCCGACCAGACGTTGATCTGGTCGGCTTTCAGATGCCGGGTCCAGCCTTCCGCCATCTGGCTGCGGCAGGAATTTCCGGTACATAAAAACAGCAGGTTGATTTTTTCACTCATTCATTACCCCGAGATCAATCATTACGATGATTGCCGACAGCTTCTTCCGCAACCCGGCGGACATCGGACAGACATCAGCTCCCTTTGGGATTTTTAACCTGACACTGGCAGTTCCCGGCCCGGGTTTCAGCCTGGATTCTTTCAATAATTGTCGATCTTCCGTTATGATCAAAAACATCTTTTCGGATATCCGCTTCGCTATACTCAAAACAGTAGCACACAAATTTTTCCATAAAATTATTCCTCTTTATAAATGAAGCACCTTCAGAAAACAACACCGTAAATGTGGGTCAAACAGTAATAAATGCCGGCCAGGATAAAGGCGGTTCCGGTCAGACAACGAACCCAGCACTCAATTTGGGTAAGGCGGTTGAAAGCCCGGCCGACATAGGCCGAGGCAAAGGCCATGATGAAGGCGAAAACAACCACCGGCAGAGCCGTACCGATGCCGTAAATTACCGGCAGCACCAGCACCGACTGCTGCTGCAGAGCCAGGGGCAGCAGGCCGCCGAAAAAGAGCCCGGCAGAGACCGGACAGAACGACAGCGCAAAGATAACGCCGACCGGCAGAGCCCAGATCACCCCGCCGCGGCCGGCTTTCTCCTGCAGCGCCGCCGCACCGATACTGATAGAGGCTCCGGAGCCGATCCAGCCGAGCAGTATCAATCCCAGAACAATCATGATCGGGCCGAGGGCCTCGTTCATATACTGCTGCAGAAAACGGGAGACCGCAGAACTTCCCATGATACCGGCTGTAATGATGCTCCCCAGAGCAACATAGGCCAGTGTCCGGCCCAACGCGTAAAGAAAACCGGAACCCAGAACATGCTCTTTCTCTCCGGCCTTACGCCCGATAAAGGAGATTGCGGCGATATTTGTCGCCAACGGACAGGGACTTACCGCGGTCAGAATCCCGAGCCAAAAAGCGGAAAAGATCGCGGCCCCGGTCATAATTTCCCACCGTTACGCCCCAGAAAGAGATTAATGGCAGCGCTGATATATTGATTAAACTGACCCGGCTTCTGCATCAGCGTCCAGACCTCGTCCAGGCGCTTGAAATCAACAATTTTACCTTCTTCCACCAGAGTCACAACGACACAGCTGGCAACCACTCCGAATTTTTCGGCCAGCGGCTCATCCTCTTGAAAATCGACCTCCTGCCACTTGATCCGGCCGTCAGCCAGCTCCGCGGCATAAGCTTTATCCAGCAATTCCCGGGTCATTTTTTCGATTGTGTTACAGGTCTCACAACGGAACGTTGCGTGCATGTAGTAAACCGTAACATATTGACCGAAAGCTGGAGATTCAGCCTGCGGCAAACTGTGGTTTTTCAGCGAATGCCGACCTGAAACAAAACCGATGCTGATCAGAACAAAAGCGAGCAGCAGCCGGGTCAAAATTTTTCTACCTTTTTCCATATTAAACCACTTCATTACTGCTTGTGCCCGGCCGCCGGCACCTTGAAATCATAGCCCAGCTGCCGCCATTTCCTCAAGATATCCATCTTCGAGAGAAATCCGACATGCCGCCACAACTCCTCTCCTTCCACATTGAAAAAGATCTGCGTGGGGATCATTCTAATCTTGTATTTTACGGCTGTATCCCGGTTTTCCTTCTGCCAGACATCGACAAATTCAATCGCAAACACGCCTTGATACTCCTGTGCCAGTTCATCCAGAACCGGGGTCATTTTTTTGCAGGCCACACATTTATGGGCGCCGAGATCCATCAATTTAGGCAGTGCCGGTTTCTTTTCCCCGGCCCCGGCCGCAACCACAAAAAAGCCTGACAGCAGCAGCAAAAGTACGACGAATTTTATACTTAATTTCATAAAGATCCTCAATTTATCTGATTTTTACAAGTTTTTAAGGCATCAACAACTGAATCAGCATCCGCAGAGCAATCAACCAGAGAATTATCCCGAACCATTTTTTAAGCCGAGTTTTATTGGTTGCAATCGAGATCCGGCTGCCGATCCGGCCGCCAATGATCGCGACCATGGCCAGAATCAGCCCGGTGCGCCAATCCAGCTGGGCGCTTAAAGCGTGACCCGCCAATCCTGACAAGGCCGTAATCGCTACCATCACGGTTGAGGTCGCCACTGCTATATCCATCGGCACACCGCAAAGCAGCACCATAATCGGCAGTTTAATGATGCCGCCGGTAATCCCCAGCATCCCCGACAACATTCCGATCGCCGCGGTGGCCGTCAGTACCAGCGGCAGATTGACCGTATAGCTGACCCCGTCAAAACGGCGGTGCCAGAGCCACCACCTCTTATCAGCTGCGGCCTGGTCAATCACGGGGCGGGTTTTATTGAGCAGCATCAAAGTTCCGGCCAGCAGCAGAATACCGACCAGAATCGACCTTAAAACCGGCTCCGGCACCAGGGAGCTGTAGTAACC
>JAGGTT010000212.1 GCA_021163565.1 Candidatus Tharpella sp. | reverse complement strand
TCACCGACCGCTTTAAGACCGGCAAAATGGATTACCGCGGAAAAATTTCCCCGGGCAAGCAGATCATCCAGAGCCTTGCTGTCGCATAAATCGATTTCATGAAATTCAACTTCTTTTTGACAAATTGCCGCAATCCGCTGGAGTACCTCGGGTGAGCTGTTACTAAAATTATCAGCCACAGTCACATCAAAGCCCGCCTGCAAAAGTTCGACAACAGTATGGCTGCCGATATAACCGGCGCCACCGGTAACCAGAATCCGCATTTTTCTCTCCTGCAAATGAATTTTAGGTGTATTGAAAAGAGCTTATTGACAAAAGTTTACTTAATGACTATTATTTAGTTAATCTATTAACTACAGGGTGGTGATAGTCTTACCCTATTAACTTTACCATCAATTTCAACCAAAAACAACCTTGACAAATTCTAAAGGAGAACCAAGATGCTTGAAGTAACCCCTGCCGCAACAGAACAGATTGCCGGCTACTTTACCAACCGTGACCCTGAACCGATCCGAATTTTCCTTAACGAAAGCGGCTGAGGCGGCCCTTCTCTTTCCATGGTCATGGATCAGGAACGTCCCAGCGATGAGAGCTATAAAATCGGCGATTTCACCTTTCTCGTAGATCGTAATTTTATGGAAAAAGTAAAACCGATTAAAGTCGATTTCAAGAATGTCGGTTTCAGCATTGATGCCAACATTGATTTGAGCCAGGCCGGCGATGGTGGCTGTACCGGTTGTGGCAGCACCAGCTCCTGCTGTTCATAAACCAGAAAATAACTGTAAGACACTAAAAAGGGAGGCTTGCCAAAAGCCTCCCTTTTCTATTTTAAAACTGACTCAACTTTCTCAACCGCAGCACTTCTTGTACTTCTTGCCGCTGCCGCAGGGACAGGGTTCGTTACGACCAACTTTCGGCTGATTGCGAACAACCTGTTTCGGCACAACTCCCTGACCGTCATAAAAAAACCATTCTCCCTCATGACGCTTAAAACGAGCCATTTCATGATGGGTTTTCAATTTATCCTTCTGTCGGAAATGAGCGACAAATTCGATGTCGCCAGCTTCATCATCGGCTCCGCCGTCAACAACCTCAATAATCTCAAGCCGTTCCCAATCCGATTTTTCGGCCCAGCTTTCCGCGGTTGCCGGTTCATAACGGGTAATCTGGTCGGGATGCGTAGTATTTTTAACATAGTCCATCTCAAGTTTGACGTGGGCACTATAACGAGCCCGTAGCAACTCTTCCGCAGTTTCTGCCTTACGGCTGCCGGCAATAAGAGGCTCACAACATTCCTGATAACTCTTTCCTGAACTGCAGGGGCACTCATTCATTTATCAACTTTCCTTAAAATTTCGGATTATAATTCCAGCTACCGCAAAGGTAACCCATCTTCTCAACAAAAATATTATTAAGCGAAAACCGATATATGTCAAGGTTTAATAATTTTTTCAATTATTTTTATGATCGGATATTTTTTCACCGCTGTCCGGCAAGATAATTACAACCCGGGGTATCTGGTCATTCTCTTCCACTTCTTACGCAAAATTTTTGTTTTTCCAGTGCTCATTACGCCAAAATTGTGAAACTCACTCGTACCTCGTTCAGACAGTCACAATTTTTTGGCTCCATTTGCTGGGAAAAACAACAAAATTTTGCGAGACGTTCCAGAAAACAACCAGATCCCCCTAGAATTTATCTATGCAAATTGTCTACCGGACAGTAATGAAATGAAATATGTCCTTAATCAGAACTTGCCTTATCTAGCAAAATTAGTTATGGTATCCCTTTAATAATAGCTCTGTTTGCCGATGGCAGTCTCACTAAATACTGCTTCAGGATCAACATCAGGCTCACTTAGAATTTTTAGTCGATTACTGTGTTAGGTGAATAATATGAATGACCTTAATAACTTTTTTGCCAATATTATGAATAACCTTAATAAATCCTTTGCCAATATGCAGTTTGACTGGCAGACGGTTGTCGCCCTTATCGTGGCCGCATTGGTTCTCTATATCGCTTTCCGCATCGGTGCCATTATTCTGAAAATAGTCATCGGCCTCATTTTCATCGCACTGATAATCTTTGCGATCAGTAAACTTTTACCATACATCGGTTTCTGACAAAAATAATCTGCAACCTAAATAACCTTAAAAAACTAAGTAACGGTAGATAAACCAGTCTGCCGATCTATTCAAGCGGGAGATGAAAATGGTAAAACTCGGAGTAAACGTTGATCATGTCGCCACCGTCCGCGAGGCCCGGGGTATCAGCGAGCCGGATCCGGTTACAGCGGCCCTGCTGGCCGAACTGGGCGGGGCGGACGGCATCACCGTCCACCTGCGGGAAGATCATCGGCACATCCAGGAGCGTGATGTCAGGGCGATTAAAGAGACCATCAAGACCCGGCTTAACCTTGAGCTGGCTTTAGCCCCGGAAATTCTCACTTTTGCCCTCAGGGTCAAGCCCCATTCTGCCACTTTTGTTCCGGAAAAGCGCGAGGAGTTAACCACTGAAGGCGGGCTGGATGTAATTACTCACCGAAAAAAACTTGAGCCGGTGATTAAAGAATTCCAGGACAACGGCATTGTCGTCAGTCTTTTTATCGACCCCGATCCCGATCAAATTGCTATGGCCGCTGAAATTGGAGCTGAGTATATCGAAATCCATACCGGGCGCTATTGCGATGC
>JAGGTT010000259.1 GCA_021163565.1 Candidatus Tharpella sp. | reverse complement strand
GGGCCACCCTGAATTGTTCTCGTTTATCCAGGATCTCCTGGGCAATAGAAACCAAAGATTGAATTTCAATATATTGTGAAGCGTTTAAGTTTTTTCTTTTGATAGCAGGGTGATATGTCAATGCCCCCATACCTCGCGTTCCCGTGTATTTAAGGCGCTGTATCGGGGTAATGTCAGTTGCCAATTTGCCTTGACCGGCTATCCATGCATTCAACACAGCATTGCCAAAATCATCAGGGAGGGAGTCTGCTATCATTCCAGGTAATCCCTTGAAAGCAACAGGATCAGCTTCTGGAAATGAATATATCTTTCGAGATAAAGGCATTTTTATAGGTGATAGCTCTATCCCTGTTTTGATAAAGCGAGGTTCAAATTCGAAAGAGCCTATACCTGTTTCAGTATTGAAACTGACAGCGCCGACATCATGCGCTTTATATTTTACTCTGACGACGTCCTTTACCATGAGGATTTATCCTCTTTTATCCGAGTATTCCTGTTTTTAGATCTTGATGCTCGTTGCCGTTTTTGGCCATTGAGTTTTGCCAATTGGATAGGGGATATTTCTTGTACAGGTAGAAAAACATTGAGTTGGTCTGCCATATCCATTGAGACTAATATGGCGACAAGATTCTCCAGCTGAACTTTTCCTTTTTCAGCATTAAGAATAGTCCTTCTATTCAGGCCCGCTCGTGATGCCACTTCAGCCTGAGTTAAATCAGCATTGAGCCGAGCCTGTTTCAGCCTGTTGCCTAATTCTTCCGCTATAGCGACGGGAGACATATTTCTAAGTTCCATAATATTACCCATTCAGCACATTAAATGTATTTTATGGTATCTAAATACACCTTTAGCCACATTGTAACTAAAATAAGTCAAAAAAACAATAGAGTTCTTTAAGGTGCATAAAAAGTAACATTGATGGCGTAACGCGAGATTAATATTAATGTAGCTGAAGAGTATTAAATGTCAACTTCTATTTTTTCTTGACAGGCAGTTTTCCATATGCTAACCATACTAATATAGTATGATTTATTGGAAGCATAACTATTGACACGGACAGAGGAGACAAAAAATGAAAATCACCATCAAACAATTTCCTGTATGCGAGCTGGTTTTTACGAAAGGCTCTGCTTGAAAATAACTTCATATGATTGGCGCAAAGATGCCAAGAGGAGGAATAATGCAGGAGACCATTATCGTCAAAGGAATGTCATGCCAGCATTGCGTCAAGGCCGTGAATGCCATTTTAGGTGAATTCGACGGTGTCAGTGAGATTGTCGTCGATCTTGCTTCAGGAAAAGTGACCTTTAAGGCGGAGGTTGCAATCGATCATCAACAGCTGGCACAAAAACTCGATGATGCCGGTTATGAAATCAACTGAAAAATCCCATGAGACAATTGCTGTCGGTGGTATGACTTGTGCCGCTTGTGTGCGGCGCGTTGAAAAAACGCTGGAAAAAGTTTCCGGTATTACGGAAGCCCGGGTCAATCTGGCTACCGGTCAAGCTCTGTTATTGCCGGATAAAAATCTGGAGATAGACCTTGCCGCCGTCCAGGAAGCGATTGTAAAAGCCGGCTTTATTTATCAAGGGAAAGCCTCCAGCCGCTCGCTTTCAGCTCAGGAAAAAGAGCAGAGCAGGGAAGAGAGAACTCTGACCATTAAAGTGGCTGTAGGTATCGGCTTGAGCCTTTTGGTGATGGCCGTATCTATGCCCGGGCTGATTCCCGGATTGGATCATATACCCTCTTCTTTATTGAATTCTATGGCCTGGGGTTTGACTAGTGTGGTTATCTTCTGGGTCGGCGGCGGTTTCTTTCGGGCCGCCTATGCCGCCTTGCGGCAGGGTTCGGCGGATATGAATACCCTGGTGGTTTTGGGTTCGATGGCGGCCTACAGTTATTCAGTCCTGATCTTTCTGGTCCCCGGTTTTGTGACTTCGACCCTGAGTTCCAGGCATTCTATAAATCTTGATAATTCGGCGCATCTCTATTTTGATGGCGCCGCCATGATTGTGGCGCTTGTTCTTTTAGGACGTTTACTGGAATTTCGGGCCCGGCGCAAAGCCTCGCAGGCGATTCGTAAACTCTTTGCCCTGCAACCTCCCTTAGCTCGGGTGGTAAAAGAGGACGAGTTTCTTGAATTGCCGGTCGAGGCCTTGAAAAGTGGTGATCTGATTCAGATTCGTCCCGGTGAACGGCTTCCGGTTGACGGTCTGGTGTTAAGTGGAAGTTCAACCGTAGATGAGTCGATGTTGACCGGTGAAAGTCTGCCCCGGTGGAAAGAACCGGGTGATGAGCTTTTTGCCGGTACCCTGAACCAGTTGGGGACATTTATCTTCAAGGTTACCCGTATCGGAACCGAGACCACCCTGGGACAGATTATCAAACTGGTTGATGAAGCCCAGAGCCGTAAAGCCCCGATTCAGCGTTTTGCCGATCAGGTGGCCGGGGTTTTTGTGCCGGTGGTTCTGGTGATCGCTTTAATTACTTTTCTGGTCTGGAACTTTCTCGTTTCTGAGCCTTCCTTCAATCAAGCCCTGCTCAATGCGGTTTCAGTCTTAATTATCGCTTGTCCCTGTGCCATGGGTTTGGCAACCCCAACCGCAATTATGGTGGGTACCGGTATCGGCGCTCGCCAAGGTATTATCTTGAAAGGAGGAGAGGTTTTAGAACGGGTGCAACGTTTGACGACGGTTGTTTTTGATAAAACCGGCACCTTGACGACCGGCTCGCTCAGTTTAACAGTCATTGAAGCGGAAGCGGGCTGGACGGCAGACCGCTTACTCCAACTTGCTTTCTCTCTCGAAAATATGTCGGAGCACCCTTTGGGGACGGCGGTTGTAACCGCTGCTGAAAAGAAAAATTTTCACCCTGATCCGATTACCGATTTTAACGTTCATCCCGGCCTCGGGATCCGGGGCCTCTGCCACGATAAGCCGGTTTTTTTAGGCAATGCGAGATTCTTTGCCGAGCAGGGAATAGTCGTTAAAGAACATCTTGTCGAACGTATTACCATCCTTGCGGAACAGGGGGTAACCGCCATTCTGGTCGGCAAAGAGGATGACGTCGTCGGTCTTCTGGGCCTCGCTGACGAACTTCGTCCGAGCGCCGGATCAGCCCTGGAAACTCTCAGCCGTATGGGTATCAAACTCATTCTTTTGAGTGGCGACAATCGCCAAACCGTGACGGCGGTGGCCCGGCATCTTAAATTTGACGAGCTCCATGCCGAACTCCTGCCGGCCGATAAAACGGAAAAAATAAGCTTGTTGCAAAAACAAGGCGAAGTCGTTGCCATGGTTGGCGACGGCATTAATGACGCCCCGGCCCTGGCGGTTGCCGATCTCGGGATCGCGATCGGGGCCGGTAGCGATATCGCCATCGAAGCCAGTGATATCACCCTGGTCAGTGACGATCTCAACCAAGTGGCTGTCGCTATTAGACTCTCTCGGGCAACTCTGAAAGTAATCCGCCAGAATCTTTTCTGGGCTTTTTTCTATAATTCCGTCGGTATCCCGATAGCCGCCGGTGTCCTCTCCCCCTGGGGTATTACCTTAAATCCGATGTTCGCGGCCGGAGCCATGGCTTTAAGTTCAGTCTCGGTAGTTATGAATTCGCTGCGCCTGCGCCGTTTGAAGTTATAGTATAAAGTGCAGAGGTCTGGCAGAGATCACCCTGATTTTATCTATTTGAATTGTAAAGATTATATGTAATTTACGGTTGGGAAATTGTTCTGGCCGGTGATTGTTAACGGTGCATTTTGTAAGTATTTAACTTGACTTTTATTCCTAGTTTGGGTATGGATATTGTTTGTGTCAATTGGAAGTCTGATCGGTTTTACTGGTTTTTTGTTTGCATGTGAACCGCTTGGTTATAAAAAATTGGTCGCTCCCGGCCTTTTCAGTTGTTCGGGGCGTACCGGTTGATGAGGAGAAGTTGGAGTGAAGAAAAGTATTTTTAGTTTAGTTGTGTTGCTGAGTTTCTTTTTGATTACAACGCTTGGAACATCTTTCGCCGCTCCCGGCGGAGCCGTTTCCGAAGGTAATCTTTCAGTTTTTAAAAATGGACAACTGAGCCGTAATCTTTCCGGTATCAACCCGGTTGAAGAGGGTTCTCTGCTGATTTGTGACGGCAAATGTATGATCAAATCAGGCGGCGTTTCCATCCTTGCCGAAGATCAGGCGGAACTGGCGATTGCGAATCATGATCAGACCTTGAATCTCTTTGTCCGCCGCGGCCATGTTGAATTTACTATCTCCTCCAGTGCCAAAAAGATTATTTTTCATACTCCCGAAGGGGCTTACAGTGTTGCCGATGTAATTTTTAACGCAAGTAGCGATCCTGTGGTTCGCGGCTATATGCAGGTTGATGATTCCGGGGCTCGGGTTGCGGTTCGTGAAGGGCGGATGATCTTTGCCACAGCCGACGGTGCCAAATCGGTTAAAGCGGGTGAGCAGATTATTCTGGCGATGTCTGATGTCGAGAAGAAGGCTGCCGCGATCCCGGTGCAGGCTGATGCGAACGAGAAAAAGAAAAAGAAGAGAGTGGCGGCTTGGTGGTGGACCGGTAGCAGTAACCAAATTGCCGGTGGTGTAGTTATCGCGACTGCGGCGGTTGGCGGCACGGTTTATGTCTTAACTCGTGATCATGGTGGTGGTGGTGGTGCTCCTGGCAGCCCGGCACAATAAAAAGGTAATTCAAGTATATCTTGAAAAGCCAGACTTTTTTCGAGGTGTTGTGAAACCGGATTTCCGTACAATCTCAACTGTTTAAACTCAAGAGTTGTCGGCTCATCAATG
>JAGGTT010000001.1 GCA_021163565.1 Candidatus Tharpella sp. | reverse complement strand
TTGATTCTGGGCCGCCCGGTGAAAAAGGCGGCAATTGAACGGGCCCAGCAGGTCGGGTTCTTTATGCTGCTTTCTCTGATGGTTTTTGTTTTCTACAATGACCTTGCCCGGATGTTCAGTCAATGAGTGTTTTAACTCTGGCGGTTGACAGCAGCAACGAAAATCTCTCGGTTGCCCTTTTAGATCATGATAAAGCTTTAGTTGACCTGCATCTATCCCTCTCGCAGCCGCATTCACAGAATTTGATGGCTGCAATCGACTGGATTTTAAAACAGGTTTCAGTTGCAAGTTCTGAGATTGACAAACTGGTTGTCTGCCGCGGCCCTGGAGCTTTCAGCGGTCTGCGTATCGGCATTGCGAGTATGCAGGGCCTGGCTCAGGCATTAAATAAACCGCTCTACACCTTTATCGGTCATGATCTGGTTGCCGCTAAGTTTGCTTACCGGATCGGTGATATCGCAATTTTGACCGATGCCCGGCGCCAGCAGGTATACTGGTCTCTCTATCGCAGTGACGGCTGCATTCTGACTCGCCTGACCCCCTGCCGGGTTGATGATCCTGCGACTTTGGCTTTAGAGATAACGGAGTCTGATGTTCTGTTAGCAGGTTCAGGAGTTAAGGTTTACCAGACCGAACTTGCCGGATTAATGCCGGATTCAATCAGGCTCGAAACCCCGCACGCAAAACCGGATCTGGCATTTATTGCCGGTCTTCCTCTGATCGCTGACGAAAATGACCGTCGGGTCGGACTGCGGCTGGCCACTAAAAGTTTTGAACCGCTCTATGTCAGAGCTTCAGATGCGGAGATAAACCGCCTGAAAAAGATGAACGGGAAACTCGATGGCTGAGAAAAAACGTTTGCTGCAAATTCTTGATCTTGTCAAAATGCTGCCACGCACCAACTGCAAAGAGTGCGGCCTGCCTACCTGTATGGCTTTTGCGACCCATGTTTTACGCGAGGGCACCAATCCTGATCTCTGTCCCTACTGGAAACCTGAAGATTTAGCCTTTGTTAAACAGTCAATGAAAGAGCAGGGTGAAGATAGTGCCTACCCGGATCATCTCTTTTCCGCCCGGAAATTTGTTCAGGGGAAAATTAAAGATTACGATTTTTCTCTTGTCGCAGACCGGATCGGTGCCCGGCTGGAAACCTCAGCTGACGGTGAGTCTTATCTGATAATAAACCTGCTGGAACAGCTCTATCGGGTCGGGAAAAATGAGGTGGAAGCAGTCGACGGCACCGATCATGACCTCTGGGATCATGTGCTGCTCTATAATTACATTGCTGAAAACGGCGGCCATGAACCAACCGGTAAATGGGTGGCGATGGAGAGTCTGCCCGGCAGTCTCGCCAAGCGCAAAGCTTTTGTTAGAGACTGTGAAGACAAGATCGCTGCCGCCTATACCGGCAAACCGGAGAAACTGCGGGCCGCTCTTAAAATTCTCAAAGCTGACTTTACTGATCTTGACAGCAATGCCGAAGTCGCGGTGGTTTTCCATCCGTTGCCGAAGATTCCTTTTCAACTGCTTTTTTGGGATGCTGACCTTGATGATGGTTTTCCTGCCCAGGTAAAAGTTCTGTTTGATGAAACCGTACTTGATTATTTAGATATTGAATCCCTGGTTTTTCTTGGTGGAAAATGTGCTGAACGGCTGCTGAATCTTCTCTGATGATTGACAACGGTTTCCAATATCACTGGCTGACGGCCTATACCCGGGGCCGGATGAGTGGTCACCAGCTTGACTGGGCCAGACAACCAGCCTTTTTTAAAGACTACCAGAACGTTTCATCTTTTGCTCTGCCGCGCCCCGAAAACCTGCCGCAGGATTCACTTTTTGCGCTCGCAAAAAAAGATTTTTCCACGTCGAAAAATGCAGAATCTCCCTTAAATCCCGACTTAGTCAGTCATAACCTGAGTTTAAGTGACCTGGCCTCTTTGTTTATTCTAACCTCGGCGCCAACCGCTAAAAGCACTTTTCCTCAAGGTAAAATATGGTATCGCAGTAATGCTTCAGCCGGGGCATTGCACCCGTTGGAACTCTATGTTTCATTTCCTGGAGATGCCGACCTGCCGCCCGGTCTTTATCACTACGATCTCTTAACACCAGCTTTAAACCGTATAAGCCGAAACCCATTATCTACAGCCTTTAGCGCCGCTTTTGACCGGAGCATAAGCGCAACCCAGGTTGATCTTAAAAAAGATAACCTCGCCCCGGTTTTACTGATCAGCGCCATGTTTTTCCGCACCGCCTGGAAATATCGGGATCGAGCCTACCGTTACCTGCTTTTAGATTGCGGTCACGCGCTGGAAAATATGGTTCTGGCTTTGCGATCAATGCGAATCGATTTTGAAATCATATTGGATTTTTCCGACTCGTGCGTCAACCAGAGCTTAAATTTTGACGATCAACGTGAAGTCTGCCTGGCCGCGCTCCGTTTACGGCCGTTTGCCGGCGACAGCTTACGCAAGTTTCCCGATGAACTCCCGTCTGCGGAAACTGATGTGATCTCCGGCATCCCGCATGCAGATAATTTTATTGCTTACCCTCTGTTAAATGAGATTCATCAGGCGACATCCGTACCTCTTTTAAACGGTTCGGCCGAAAATAAGCATTCGGCGCCATTGTTCCGGAAGCTTTCAGATTGGCATGATATTCCTTGTGATTCCGCAACTACAACAGTTTTTCTTTCTCATGTTGAAAGTCTCAGCCGCCGGCGTTCACGAAGAAATTTCACCGCTAATGCGGCTCCGTTAAAAGTAGAGAAGCTCTATTTACTTCTTGACCTACTGTTGCAGAAGGATCTGGCTGTATCCGGGCCGCAACCGGAGATTGCCTTCTGTGCGGCTGGAATTGAAGGCTTGAATGACGGCCTTTATCTGCTTGATCGCGGTCGCAGATGTTTTGCTCTGCTCGATTCTAATACCAGCCCTTCGGCTTTGGCTGCGGCCGCTTTAGACCAACGCTGGCTGGCCCAGGCGGCGCTGCAGTTTATCTTCTTCGCTGATCTCGAATCCGCCGCTGAAAAATACGGCCCCCGCAGCTACCGTTATCTCAACCTGGCCGCGGGCCGCTTAGGTCAGCGCCTTTATCTTGGAGCTACTGCACTTAATCTGGGTTGTTGTGCGGTCGGTGCCTTTTATGACCGCGAACTTGCGGCAAGTTGCTCACTCCCGGAAAACTATGACCCGCTTTATCTGTTAGCATTAGGGCCGGTGGCGGGAAAATAATAAAAAGATTGCAAATTGATTTTTAATGATGTATGACTACACTTAATTAGTTCGGTTTAACTGTTTATCTCTATTTCAGATCTCCATCTCCTGGAGTCTGAACTAAAAAAAATGAAAGGAAGGGTGAACTTATGGTTGAATGCAGCAAAACAGTTCTGGATGCCATTAAACTGGGTATGGATGAAGAAAAAAAAGCGAGTGAGTTTTATGCTGACGCCGCGGCAAAATTACCGGACGGTCCCGGAAAAGCACTTTTTACCCAACTTTCGGAATTTGAAATTGGTCATTTTAATGCTTTGCAAGAGTTACAGAACTCACTTACTGGAGACAGCTGTTATATCACCTACGAAAGTGCCTTGCTGGAACCGGTTGGAGTTGAGGGGGGCAGGGTCAAACTTGATGGCGATGTTCAGAAAACCATCCTTGACATTCTGACCATCGGTATCCGGAATGAAAAAAATGCCGGCCGCGCCTATCGTGAACTTGCGGCAGAAATTGAAGATCCCAACGGGGTTCAGATGTTTGAAAAAATGGCGAAAGAAGAAGACCTGCATGCCCGGATTCTCGAAGATCAGCTCTATGATGTTAAAAACCAAGGAGAACTGGTATGGGGAGATTAACAATTATCCTGGCCGGAGCCGGGTTAGGCCTGGTGCTGTTTCTGAGTTTTGGAGCCGGTCCAGTAATGAGTGCTGGCAGCAGTATGCCAGCCGACCCGAGAATATTAGAAAACACTTGTACCGAGTGTCATGATTTGGAAGAGATTGTTGACAAAAGATTTTATATGGCCGAGTGGCAGAAAATAGTAGCCCGTATGGTGGCCTACGACAGCAGTGAAATCAGTCAGATCGACAAACTCAAAGTTTTGAAATATATTAAAGAAAATCTTGCCGTTGACGGCCCTGGTGGCCGGACTCGACAGAAAACTGCAACTGAAAGACAGTAGTTACAGCAGTTAACCATAACCTTAAAATATTAGATGGAGGAAAAGATGGATAAATTTGTATGTGATATATGCGCTTATGTTTATGATCCTGAAGTTGGTGATAGTGATGCTGATATTGCTGCCGGTACTGCTTTTGCCGATCTGCCGGAAGACTGGGTTTGCCCGATGTGCGGTGCGGATAAAGACAGTTTCAGTAAAATTGACTAATTATCCGGCATAAAAACAACCGAGAAATTTGAAGGAGTAAAATTATGGCTGAAATCGTAATTGTTTACGACTCCCTGCGCGGCAATACCAAGCGGATAGTTGAGGTGATGAGCGAGCTTTTTACCGGGGCCGGGCATCAGGTCAAAGCACTGAAGCCGAAAGAGGTTGAAGCTGCGGATGTCGAAGCCGCAGATTTTCTTCTGGTCGGCGGGCCGACTTACCATAAAAAATTGATCAACACTATGGAACAGGCCATGTTTAAGCTTGAAAAAGCTGACCTCAAAGGAAAACCGGGCGCCGCTTTCGCTTCGTTTGGCTGGAGTGGTGAATCTCTGGGCGTTGTTGAAGATACTATGAAGAATCTTTACGAAATGGATCTGAAAGTCGATGGAATAAAGATCAAACAGACTCCGGTGGTTGCCAAGGTCAAAAAAGAGGTCGAACCTTTCGTCCAGAATATTCTGGCCGTCTTGTAGAATTTATTCAGATGATAATTGAATATCCGGCGCGGGCGTTGCCCGCAAGTAAGTAGCCTTATCAGGTTGCTGCTTATCCGGGCGCATAAGGCATCGATTGAATTTCTGGTCGAATCGGTAAAAAATACCGGTTCGACCTTTTTTCGTCAGCTGTCATCTTTTTAATGACCCTGAAAATGAAGCCCTAAACTAACGAAAAACCGTGGATTTACATATGCCGGATAGTTTAGAAAAAAATGACAAACCTGAGCTGTTGCTCATCGGAGTCAGAGGCCAGCTCGGCCATGACTGCGCCAAAGTTTTTGCTCCTGGATTTTCGGTTACCGGCTTAAACTCGGATGAACTTGATCTTTTGTCTCCGGAAAAGATCAGGGCCGCAGTTTTGCAATACCGGCCTGCGGTAATTGTTAACTGCGCCGCTTATACCCAGGTTGATAATTGTGAGATAGAGACTGAGACAGCCTACCTGATAAATAGTGAGGCTCCGGCCCGGATGGCAGCTGTCGCCGGAGAGATCGGGGCGTTGCTGCTGCATGTTTCAACCGATTACGTTTTTCCCGGCAACCGGCCTCTACCCGACGGCTACACTGAGACTGATGCGGTTGCTCCGGTTTCAGTCTACGGCCGCAGCAAACTTGCCGGAGAGTCGGCGATAGCTGAATCCGGCTGTGAATATATAATTGTGCGGACTGCCTGGCTTTACGGTATAAACGGCCGCAACTTTCTCAAAACCATGCTCCGGCTGGCACTCTCAGACCCGACAAGAGAACTTAAAGTCGTAGCTGACCAGTTCGGCTGTTTAACCTGGAGCTGGAGATTGGCGCAGCAACTTCTGAAACTAGTTGAGACCGGCAGCCGGGGACTTTATCATGGAGTCGGGGAGGGTTCAGCCAACTGGTATGAGATAGCTTCCTGTTTTCTACAGCTGATGGAAGTCGAGCACCAGCTTACTCCGTGTACAACCGCAGAATATCCAACTCCGGCTCGACGACCGGCAAATTCAATTTTAATCAACCACCACCTCAAGGATGAGGGTCTGCTGCTGATGCGTCCCTGGCGTGAGGATCTTGAACTGTTTGTCAAAAGCTATCGCCAACAGCTTCTGGATGAAGCTCGGGAAATGATTGCCGCGACATAAGGATGTCTTTGAAAAAGGCAATTTTTCGAGGTTCCTATAATTTATGAAGGTATTTTTTAATGTTTGATCGACTATTTGTCCACACTCCTTTTCATCTCTTTGATGAAGCCATCGAATCTCTGGCTGAACTCGGCCTGGCCCCGGAGATCTATTTTACGGCACAGCATCTGGACCAACTCAAAGTTGACGGAAAACCCTTGCAACGGGCCGCCGCCAAACTTAGGGAATATGCGTTGCCGTGCTCTTTTCACGGCCCTTTTCTCGATCTCTCCCCGGCGGCTTTCGACCCGGATATCGAAAAAGTTACCCGGGAGCGTTTTCTATCCCTTTTTACTCTGGCGGAAACTCTGAAACCCGAAGTTATAGTCTTTCATTCCGGTTACGAGCGCTGGCGTTACAACCAGAATATCAATCTCTGGCTGGAAAAGAGTATCGCTTTCTGGCGGCCTCTGGTCA
>JAGGTT010000063.1 GCA_021163565.1 Candidatus Tharpella sp. | reverse complement strand
GCACCGATTTTTTCAGCCACCTGCCGCAGCCAGAGAGCTTCACCAACCACGACCACATCCTGCAAAAGATTTTCATCAAGTCCGGCTAGAGCCCGCACCGTAACCTCCGGCCCGATTCCAGCCGGATCTCCCATTGTAATTACCAACTTAAACATTAAGCCACACCTCCTGCCCCGGCCAACCGGAACTCAATTGATATAATATCTGACCAGAATCCTTATATAATCAATAATCAATTCTTGCATCATAGCTCCAAATAGAGTAAAGGGGGTGCCCGATTGCTCAGCAACAGCCCCATTCAGGTGCGACAAACAGCCAACATCTTAATCTAAAGGTAGAGCTTAAAATGCAAAACCAAGAAAACCTGCAACAACGGATACGCACTTTTCTTGAAATGGTCAAGTTTTCTCATACAATTTTTGCCCTGCCGTTTGCTCTAATGGCCGCTCTCCTGGCTGCTGACGGCATGCCTTCACTCTGGAAAATCTTTTGGATCATTATTGCCATGGCCGGAGCCCGTACCGGAGCCATGGGTGCTAACCGCCTGCTCGATGCAAAGTTTGATGCCCGCAACCCGCGCACGAAAGAGAGGGCCCTGCCGGCCGGACTCATCGAGACAAAACAGGCTCTTGGCCTAACCGTGGTCAGTTATCTTATCTTTATCTTCGCCGCCGCCATGCTTAACTCTTTCTGTCTCCATCTGGCTCCCTATATAATCATGATCTTGACTGCCTATTCACTGGCTAAACGCTACACTAATTACACCCATTACATTTTAGGTTTATGCCTGGGGCTGGCCCCGGTCGGTGCCTGGATAGCGGTTACCGGGTCTCTGGCTCTAACGCCGCTGGTTCTCGGTTTTGCCGTCGGCTGCTGGGTCTGCGGTTTTGACCTGCTCTATTCTCTACAGGACATTGAGTTTGATAAGGCCGAAGGCCTCCACTCAATCCCCGCAAGCATCGGTATAGAAGCAACTCTGACCCTGGCCCGCAAACTGCATCTGGGCATGCTCGGAGCCCTATTTCTGGTCTGGCTCTTCTCCGCGTCATTAGGCTGGTTTTTTCTATTGGCACTATTTGCGGTTGCAGCCCTGCTCCACTACGAACATGAACTTTTGAGCCCAACGGATCTGAGCAAAATCGACACTGCTTTTTTTACCATAAACGGCTATATCAGTATCACTATTTTTGTTGTCGCCGCCCTGGATATTTGGGCCGGCTGAAGCGACTGCAATTTACTTAATAGATTTTTCTGATTACATACAGAGTATCTTTCCGAATCAGGAAACCTATTTTCATTTTTCAAATTTATTTATGACCTCGAACAAGCTGGAGAAATTTCATGCCGCAGATTGAAACATTTGCAGGAACTCATTACAACCCGGAAATCATCAATGACCTGTCGACAGTAACCGCACCTCCCTACGACGTCATTACCGGCCCCCTGAAAGAAGAACTTACAGCTCGAAGTCCCTTTAATGTCATCCGCCTGATTCTTGGCAAAGCCGCACAGGAGGCCGGCACGGCCCGACCGCAGAGCGAGTTTGCAGAAGCAGCTAAGACCTTCAATCAGTGGCTTACCGAAAAAGTTCTGATCGATGACCCGACTCCGGCACTGTATGACCTTGAAGAGGAATTTGAAGCGGTCGGCAAACGTTACTGCCGACGGGGTTTTATCGGCCGGCTGAAGCTTGACAGTGAAAAAAACACTGTGCGGCCGCATGAACAGACTATGAGTGCGCCCAAAGAGGATCGCCTCGAACTTACCCGCCACTGCAAAGCCAATTTAAGCCAGATCTTTACTCTCTACGAAGATAAGAAAAATGTGGTGGAAGATGTCTTGTACAAAGCCCGTTCCGCAGAGCCTATGCTAACCTTCACTGAATCAGGAATCACTCGCAGACTCTGGCGGATTACCGACCCGGAAGCCATCCTTACCGCCAAAGCTCACCTTGCTGATCGGGAAATATTTATCGCCGATGGCCATCACCGTTATGAAACCGCCCTGCTCTATCAAGAGGAGAAAAATGCGGCCACTCAAGAACTGAGAAAAGATCAACCCTGGAACTACGTCATGAGTTATTTTTCGAGCATGTCAAGTCCGGGACTGGCAATCCTGCCGACACACCGGATGCTGGCAAATTTCCCGACCCCGCCCGCAGATGAGCTAAAAAAGCATCTGGCCGAATTTTTTACGATAAAAGAGTGTAATTCAGATACAACTGAAATCCCCCTTCTACTGGCGTTGCTGGAAGAACAGAAAGAGCTCTCGAGCTTCATCTTTCTGGCGGAAAATTTTAACGCGCCCCTGCTTTTGACATTAAAGAGAGAAGCGGCTGCCCGAATTCTTGATAAATTGCCGGAATCCCTGGCAATTCTAGATGTTTCGGTACTGCAGCAACTGGTTTTCAACCATATCTTAAAAATCAGCGCCGATGACATGAAACGACAACGCTACACCCGCTACACGCAAGATGCGGCTGCCGCTGTCGCGGCGGTTAAAGAGGGCTCAGCTCAGATTGCGGTTCTGCTCAAATCAACTTTAATAGAACAAGTCAGAGAGGTTGCCCGGGATGGTGAAAAGATGCCGCAGAAATCAACTTTTTTCTACCCTAAACTGGCAACCGGACTTCTGATCAGCCGACTCGATTAAATCATGATGGCGGAACCGATGATACCCGGCCCGGCAACAACCGTTGAAAGACCGCCGGGATTCGAACTTGAAATTGAACAGCCGAAAAAAGGTTATCGCTACAATCAGGATCCGTTTCATTTAGTCCAGTTCATCAAAAATCATTCAGAAAAATGGCGCGCCCAACTGACGGGTGACTGCCTCGACATTGGATGCGGGGTCGGTATCCTGCCTCTGCTCTTAGCCCGCAGCCTTCCCGATACCAGGTTTACCGGAATCGAGATTCAGGCAGAACTGTCCCGCCTCGCAAGCATCAATGTCAAACGCAACCACCTCACCGACCGGATCAAAATTATCAATTCAGATTACCGTGACTCTATTCGTGACTCTGCCGCAAGCGGACGTTTTCAGTGGGTCATCTGCAATCCACCCTACTACCCTATGGCCAGCGGCCGAACCAACCTCTGCCCGCAGAAATGTATCGCCCGCCATGAACAGAGTAGCGACTTAAATAGTCTGACCCGGACAGCGGCATATTTTTTAAGCGGCAAAGGGCTCTTTATCACACTTTTTCCGGCTGAACGTCTGCTTGAATTAACCACCCGCCTAAAAGCTGTAAAGCTTGAACCCAAACATCTGCAATTCGTTCACCCCAAACACTCTGACCGGGCCACCATGCTGCTCCTGGCCGCCCGAAAAAACGGCGCCCCGGGAATCATTATCGACAAGCCCCTGTTAATCTGATTTCAGATACTGAAAAGAGAGTGAATTTCTTTTGACAGTCCGACACTTTTGCGCTATAGTCTGCGACTCTTATTAAATGTCCAAAAGAACCAGCAGGTGATGTTCAGAAAACACCTTTAACTACAAACCCAAACATGGCTACCCTTTTCCACGCATGTCTAAATTCAAAGATATAAACCAGGTCTTCGCTCTCATTGAAGATGATTTGAAAGAGACCGAATCGGCTTTCACCCGCTATCTTGACTCAGAGATTGATCTGATTCCTAAAATTGGGGAGCACATCATTTTAAGCGGCGGCAAACGCCTGCGGCCGGCACTCCTGATTCTAACCTGCAGTATGTTTGGTGGCAACCGGCAGACCGGAACCCTGCTCGCGGCAGTAATTGAATTTATCCATACCGCTACCCTGCTCCATGATGATGTGGTTGACGAAGCCGATATGCGGCGCGGCTTAGCGGCAGCCAACACTATATGGGGTAATGAAGCGTCAGTTCTGGTCGGTGACTTCCTCTTTGCCATGGCTTTTGATATGGCCGTTGACCAAGGTTCAATGGCAACCTTGAAATCAATCTCAAGCGCGACCCGGAGACTGGCTGAAGGCGAAATTCTGGAACTCATGAAGACCGCCGACATCTCCACAAGCATAGATGACTATATTAGAATAATCGACGGCAAAACCGCTATCCTGATGGCAACCGCATGTGAAGTCGGAGCTATTACAGCTGGAGTGGAAGTTGAACAACAGGTAAAAATGAAGGAATTCGGACACTGTCTCGGCATTGCCTTCCAGATGATGGATGATATTCTTGACTATAACTCCTGCGAAGAAAATCTCGGCAAAACTATCGGTATTGATTTAGAAGAGGGTAAAGTAACCCTGCCTCTGATCCATACGTTGCAACACAGCCTGCCGGAAGAGAAGGAAAAGATTAACGAAATCATTACCTCGGATTATGTCAGCCGGAATGATTTCAACTTCGTCCACAATCTCATGATCAAAAATAAAAGTCTCGAGCACACAACTACTGAAGCTGAGGGCTACCTCAAAAAAGCCCACTCAATTCTTGATAAGTTTCCGGATTCTCAGGAAAAGGAAGCCCTGCGTTTTATTACCGATTATGTTCTGAACCGAGACCGTTGACTTCCTGAAAATCGATTTTATGATAAAAGTTTAATAGATATAGTTACCAATTTAAGTTTAATGTCCTAAGGAGAAGAGAAGATGTCCGACAACGTTACCGTAGTTACAGATGAAATTTTCAACGAACTCTTAAACAGTTCCAAGATTCCGATTTTAATTGACTTCTTTGCCACCTGGTGCGGTCCCTGCAAAGCTATCGGCCCGATTCTCGATGAATTTGCCGGTGAGAACAGTGACAAGCTCAAGGTTGTAAAACTTAACGTCGATGAAAACCCGAGAACTCCAGCTAAATACGGGGTCAGAGGAATTCCCACTCTGATTCTGTTCAATCAGGGCAAAGAGGTTAAAAAGATTGTCGGTATGACCTCAAAAGATGCTCTTGAAAAAATTCTGGCTGAGATCTAAGATATCACATACCAGCTTTAAATCAAGACCCAGGCATCAACCTTAAAAACAACCCGTATCGCAGTGTATTTTTCATCCACTTTCCTGTACTATTGCATAATGGCTGGAGTAATATAGTTATGTTCAAAATTTCATCCCGAAGCCGTTTCGCGACAATCTGCCTAATCATTATCTCCCTGTCCTTGCTTAGCGGCTGCGGCGACAGCCAGAAAAAAACCAAAGTCAAAAAAAGTGTTCCCGAATTTTCTTTGACCTCACTTGACGGCAATCAGATAACCAGAGACTCCCTTAAAGGAAAAGTCGTAATTCTCGATTTCTGGGCCACCTGGTGCGCCCCCTGCCGGGCAGCTATTCCACATTTGGCTAACCTTTATGAAACCTACAAAGATCAAGGACTGGAAGTAATTGGAGTAAGCCTTGATAATGGTAAATCCGAGGCAGTTGATTTCATAAAGCGCAACCGTGTACCCTACCCGATTGCGATGGGAACCGACAATTCTATCACCAAGGATTTAGGCAATATCAGTTCTCTGCCGACTATAATCCTGCTTAATAAGAAGTCATCTATCGAACTCAAAGTTGTCGGTTTCAATGCTGAAATCGGTGCCAAACTGGAAAAAAAGATAAAAGAGTTGCTAGCTCAATAACTTGACATTTGCAAATCAGATCAGACTCTGAGATTCTACTGATAAGCTACCAACAGGAATGAATAATGACACAAGACCTCCTCATTGAAATCGGCGCGGAAGAGATTCCAGCCGGTTTTTTAAGTAAGGCCGTAGTTGACATGAAGACTGAAGCCGTAAAGGTTCTCTCTCATCTTCGTTTGGAATATGGTGAAATTGAGATTCTGGTCACCCCGAGACGCCTGACCTTGAAAGTCTCCAACCTGGCTTCCGGACAGGAGGATCGGGTCGTCGAGAATATGGGACCGGCGCGACGCATAGCTTTTGATGACACGGGAGCACCAAGTAAAGCCGGAATCGGCTTTGCCCGGGGTCAGGGCGTAAAACCTGAAGAACTCGAAGTAGTAAGCACCGAAAAAGGAGAGTATGTTTGTGTCAGAAAACAGGAGACCGGCAAAAAAACGACCTCACTCCTTGAGGAAGCTCTGCCGGCCTATATTATGTCGATTCCTTTCCGCAAATCGATGCGCTGGCATGACCTCGAAGATCGCTTTGCCCGCCCGATTCACTGGATCGTCGCACTTTACGGTAACCAGATCATTGATTTTAAATGCGCCGGGATCAACAGCGGTGCTGCATCACGCGGGCACCGGTTCATGGCCCCGTCTGAATTTACGATTAAAAATCCAGCCGACTATACAGAACTCTGCCGACAGGCCCGAGTGATAGTCAATCAGAAAGAACGTAAAACAATGATAACTACCCAACTTGCCACAATTGAAAAAGAGCTGGGCGGAACCATTATTGATGATCCTGAGCTGCTGGAAACGGTAACCAATATAGTTGAGTACCCTCATGCGATTGTCGGATCATTCGACCAGAGCTTTCTCGATCTCCCGGAAGAGGTTTTGATCACAGTCATGCGTCACCATCAGAAATACTTCTGTCTGCGTGATGACACAGGCTCTCTGATGGCAAACTTTATTACCGTCAACAATACGGTTGCCAGAGATCCTGAAGTTGTGGTCAAGGGCAACCAGAGGGTACTTCTGGCCCGCCTGAATGATGCTAAATTCTTCTATCAGGAAGATCTTAAAATTCCCCTGGATGAGTTTGTCGACCGGCTCAAGAAGGTTGTCTTTCAAGCTAAACTCGGCACCTCATTTGAGAAAGTTGAGCGTTTTAAAAGTCTGGCAGAATTTATCGGAAAAAAAATCTGTCCGCAGCAGCTGCCGGATATCAGCCGCACCGCCTGGCTCTGCAAAGCCGACCTTGAAAGTAATATGGTCTGTGAATTTTCCGATCTGCAGGGTATCATGGGCCGTGAATACGCCCGGGCGGCCAAGGAAAGTGACGCGGTGGCTATCGGCATCCATGAGCACTATATGCCGACCGGTGCCGGCGGCACTCTGCCCAGCAATGACTGCGGTGCCATTGTTGGTATCGCCGACAAAATCGATACCATCACCGGCTGTTTTGGCATCGGCTTACAACCAACCGGCAGTGCTGATCCCTATGCCCTGCGCCGGCAAGCTCTGGGTATCATCAATATCTGTCTTGATCGCGGATATCGTTTCTCACTTAAGGAAATTGTCGGCCACGCCCTGAAACTTCTGCAAACCAAAATCGAAAGGCCGGCAGATACGGTCGTCGATGAGGTCATCGCATTCATCAAGGGACGCCTCTTCCACAGCCTAACTGCCGACAAGATTCCGGCAGGCGTCATTGAAGCGGTTCTGGCAACCGGCTTCGATGATATTGTCGCAACGGTGAAACGGGTCAAGGCTCTAGATCAGTTCCGCCACCGCGAGGATTTCACAGATCTCCTGACCGCCTTCAAACGGATTATGAATATTACCCGTAAGGAGAAGGAAAACTACTCGCTGTTCCCGAACCAGCTAACAACTGAAACGGAAAAGGATCTCTATAGCTGCTGGCAGCAGGTTGCCGGGAAAATAGATGATAATCTTGACCGCGATGATTACGACCAGGCTTTAAGTACGGTTGCTGAATTAAAAATCAGCATTGATACCTTCTTTAATGAAGTCATGGTTATGGTTGACGAAAAGGAAATACGTGAAAACCGACTCGCCCTGCTTCAGGGAATTGCAGGTGATTTTAAGAAGATAGCTGATTTTGCTAAACTGTAATTCTGACTCTTTATAAAAACCTAAACCTATAATTTTCTATGGAGACTCAAGAAATGAGCGGTAAATTT
>JAGGTT010000250.1 GCA_021163565.1 Candidatus Tharpella sp. | reverse complement strand
CTCATTGACTGAACATCCGGGCAAGGTCATTGTAGAAAACAAAAACCATCAGAGAAAGCAGCATAAAGAACCCGACCTGCTGGGCCCGTTCAATTGCCGCCTTTTTCACCGGGCGGCCCAGAATCAACTCCAAGGTAATAAAGAGGAGATGGCCGCCGTCTAATACCGGAATCGGAAAAAGGTTGAGAATGCCGAGGTTGACACTGATAATCCCCATAAAATAGAGCAGACTCAAGATCCCGGCTTTGGCACTCTGACCGGCCAACTGAGCGATCATTATCGGCCCCCCGAGGTCTTTGGCCGGCACCACCCGTTGGATCATTTTGATAAAGCCCATGATCGTCAGGTAGGAGACCTTCCAGGTTTCAGTCAGACCGTGAAGCAAAGCTTCACCGGGTTGATAATGTTTAACTGTGGTTTCTCCGGAAGCGGTTATGCCAATAATATATGAGATTTCGTTTTCACCGAATATACTCTTGGTTTCAACCTGTTCAGGAATAATTTTAACTTTTAAGAGGGTCGCATCACGTTCGTAATCAATATCGAGTTCCAGCCCGCCGCTGGCCCGCACCGCCGCCGACAAATGTTCCCAGTCGTCAATTTTTTTACCATTAATCGCAACAATTTTATCACCCGGATGCAGTCCGGCAGCAAAAGCCGGCATCTCGTGATTAACTTCACCGATAACCGGGCTCAAGGAGGGTACACCGAAAAGATAGACTATCGAAAAGACCACCGCCGCAAATAAAATATTGGCCAGAGGCCCGGCGATAATGATAGCCAGCCGAATCCAGGGGCTTTTATACTCATAGGAAAAAGATTTTTCCGCATCACTTAATTCGGCATCGGGATCGTCGTCATTATTGCCCCCCTCCCCCAGCATTTTAACATAGCCTCCAAGAGGTATAGCTGAGATCAGATACTCGGTATCACCGATACAAATCCCGCAGAGTTTGGGACCAAAACCTAAAGAAAATTTAAGCACCCGGACCCCGCTGAATTTGGCCACCAGAAAGTGGCCCAATTCATGAACAAAGATCAGGACTCCTAAAACAACAATGGCTGAAACCGTACTAGACATAAATTAATATCCTGCGGATGATAGTGACTGCCGGATCCCGGCATCAAAATCTAAAATTTCGTTTAAGGTTGTAAATTTCTGGGGTTCAGTCTGCGCCAAAACCCGGGCCACGGTTTCAGCAATTTCCAGAAATCCGATGCGTCCCCGGCGGAAGCGTTCGACCGCAATCTCATTAGCGGCATTTAAAGCTATAGAACCGCTGTCCCCTTTATCAAGGGCTTGACGCACCAGTTTCAGTGCGGGAAAGCGTCGTTCATCTGCGGCAAAAAAATCGAGCCGGCAGGTTTCGGCCAGATTCAGTTTTGGCAGGTCGAGATCCAATCTTTCTGGATAACTCAAGGCGTAGGCAATCGGCAGACGCATATCCGGAAGCCCAAGTTGGGCCAGGACTGAACCGTCAAGATATTCAACCAGAGAATGAACAATACTCTGAGGATGGACTAAAACCTCGATTTTTTCCGGTACCATATCAAAAAGCCAGCGGGCTTCAATGATTTCCAGGGCCTTATTCATCATGGTTGCTGAATCTATGGTGATTTTCGGCCCCATATCCCAGCGCGGGTGACAGAGAGCCTGTTCCGGGGTAACTTCAGCCATCTGTGCCATCGAAAATTCACGAAAAGGACCGCCGGATGCGGTCAGAATAAGTTTTTTTACCCCTTTTTCCGGTTCACCGTTGAGTGCCTGCCAGAGAGCTGAATGTTCACTGTCAAGTGGGAGAATGGCGGCATGATTAGCCGCGGCCACCTCGTTCAGGAGACGGCCGGCCATAACCATTGACTCTTTATTGGCCAGAGCCACATCTTTTCCGGCCTGCAGGGCGGCATAGGTTGGTTCCAGACCGACCGCTCCGACCATCGCCGCCACAACCATATCCGCATTCGGATGGGTAGCTGCGGCCACAGCTCCGGGCTGGCCGGTTACTACCGGAATCGACAGTCCCGCATCTTTCAAGGAGCGGGTTAACTCATCTGCCCCGGATTCTTCCTGAACCGCCAGCAGTTCCGGGTGAAATCGTTTGGCCAGATTCAGCAGTTCCGGAATATTGCGGCCGCCGCCCAGAGCCACAATCTGATAACGCTCAGGAAAACGGGCAACTATGTCAAGGGTACTGCGGCCGATTGAACCGGTGGCTCCGAGCAGGGAAATCTTCCTGATTTTATTGCTCAAAATTACAGCACCAACATTATGTAGCCGTAATAGATAACCGGAGCCGCAAAGAGAACGCTGTCAACCCGGTCAAGAAAACCGCCGTGTCCGGGAATCAGGTGGCCGGAATCTTTGACTCCCTGACTGCGTTTGAGAAAGGATTCAAAAAGATCCCCAATCTGGCCAATAAAATTGGCGGCCAGTCCCAAAACCACTGCTATATTCCAATCGATACTTAAAAGACCGATCCAGTTTAACAAAAGCGCAAAAAAGGCCCCACCGAATAGACCGGCCAAAAACCCTTCAACGGTTTTATTGGGGCTGATAACTGGCGATAACTTACGTTTTCCCCAATAACTGCCGCAATAGTATGAAAAAGCATCACCACCCCACGTCACCATGAAGACCATGGCCACCAGTGTTCGCCCTTCAGGTAGATCCCAGAGCAGAAGAAGATGCGCGAGAAAAAAAGGCAGATAGATAATAAACAGGAGCGCCAAAGCAAAACGAGGCAGAGCTTCAGCTTCAAGTCCGGCCTCAAAAAGCAGTAGAACCAGGACAAAAACGGCTACGGTCAAAGCTCCTGACATTGCGGTTATGCCGCCAAAATAAGCGGCGAAAAAGAGCCCGAAAGTAATAATCCAGACCGGCCCTTTCAACAGATAACCGCCTTGCTCTCCGAAAAAAAGAGTCCAGCTTTCGGTTACCAGCAAACTTAAGAGTCCGAGCAGTAAAATGAAAAAGATCCACTTCGGAGCACTCGCCAGAAGAAGTATGATTAACGGTAAGGCTACCGCCGCGGTTTTCACCCGACTGTTGCAGAAGACCTTCTTAACGGTCTCATTCATAGTTGTTATCCTGTGCCAGATAAATGATTAACTATCAGTTTAAGACTCTGCCAAAACGGCGTTCACGGCGTTGGAAATTGTCGATTATCTGCATCAGCTCTGCTTTGGCAAAATCGGGCCACAAGGTGTCGCTGAAATAGAGCTCCGTATAGGCCAGCTGCCAGAGCAGAAAGTTACTTATCCGATACTCGCCCCCGGTTCTGATCATAATGTCGGGATCAGGAAGAGTTGCAGTATCCAGATGGGCGGTCAGCAGTTTATCATCAATAGCATCACATTCAAGCTCTCCAGACTGAACTTTACGGCATAAGGTCTGCACTGCGTCACAAATCTCATCACGCCCGCCATAGCTGATGGCCAGATTCAAGGTCATTTTTTCCCCGGCAGCAGTCTTTTGACAGGCTTCTTCAAGTTCCTGACGTACTTTGGGTTCAAGCCGATCCAGACGGCCGATGGCGTGGAGACGGATGCCCTGTTCAATCAGACGTTTGGTTTCACGTTTGAGATAGTGGCGCAGGAGGCGCATCAGAGCCGCAACTTCCAGAGCCGGGCGCTGCCAGTTTTCCGAGGAGAAGGCGTAAAGAGTTAAAACCTCAACTCCAATTTCAGCACAGAGGCTGACTATCCGGTCAACCGTCTGGGTTCCGGCTTCGTGACCTTTGACCCTGATTTTTCCGGATTTTTCAGCCCAGCGGCCATTGCCATCCATAATAATGGCAATATGACGCGGCATTGCCGCTTTTTCGTTTTTTTCGTTAATCTCGTTCATATATTTTATGTTCAACCATCTTACTTAAATAGCAATTGCGACAGTTTATATTATCAGGTCTGGGGTTGCAAGTCTTTTCAATATAACCGGCTGCTATAAAATTCAATTTAAGCCGGATGAGATACCTTGTTGCTTGAATACAAGTCAAGAAAAAGTTGAACTTAACCCCATTAAGCTGTAAAAGAGCGCATGTTTTCAAAAAAATCAATTGTTTTGGCACCGATGGCGGGAATCAGCGACCGTTCTTTCCGGCACATCTGCCGCTCTTTCGGGGCTGATTTTGCGGTCAGTGAAATGGTCAGTGCCAAGGGGCTGGTCTACGGCGACCGGAAAAGCCGCATCCTGCTGGCAGCGGATGAGAGCGATAAGCCGCACTGGGTTCAGCTTTTCGGGTCGGAACCGGAGATAGTCCGGGAAGCGGCACAGATCGTGCTGGCGGCCGGAGCCGATCTTATCGATGTAAATATGGGTTGTCCGGTAAAAAAGGTGGTTAAGACGGGAGCCGGGGCGGCACTTTTACGGAAGCCGGAACGAGCTGCCGAAATCATGCAGGCTTTGGATCGAGCCCCGGCCATCCCCTACACGATCAAGGTGAGAACCGGCTGGGATCATGACACATTCGTGCTTAATGATTTTATCGATATGGCCGCAACCTTTAATGCCAAAGCCCTGACCTGTCATCCACGGACCGCGACCATGATGTTCTCCGGCAAAGCTGATTGGGATAAGCTTCTTTCAATTGTGGAAAACGCACCTCTACCGATTATCGGTTCTGGTGATATTGATGATGTCGATACCGCAAACCAATATCTGTCCCACCCCGGTCTCTCCGGAATCATGCTCGGCCGCGGAACCTTTGGCCGGCCCTGGTTTTTTCGGGAGATAAAGGAATTCTTGCGGGATGGCAAGAGCTGGTCTCCCACTCCTGAATTGAAACAGAAAACCATCTTAAAACATGGAGAGTTACTGAAAGAAGAATACGGCGAAAAAATCGGCCTTTTACTCTACCGCAAACATTTATCCTGGTATATAAAAGGTATTCCCGGGGCCGCTGCATGCAGAAGGCATATTTTCACATTAACTGATTATTCTGCAATAAGAAAAATTGTTAACGAACTTTTTGGCCCACCTCACCTTTAGCCGCCGACCATAAACAAATTATCTTAGATAACATTATTCTCTATACTAAGATGCTATTCTGTGAATTGCTCACGTAATTTGTATTTTAAAATCTTGCCGCTGGCACTGCGGGGCATTTCTTTAACAAAAAGAATCCGGCGTGGAGCTTTGTACGAAGCGATTTCAGCTTTGCAAAATGACCTCAATTCAGTTTCACTTTCACTCTTCCCAGGTTTCATCTGAACAACTGCGGTTACAGCTTCACCCCATTTTTCATCCGGCAGCGCGATGACGGCGGCCTGGCTGACATCAGGATGTCGATAAAGAACATTTTCGACCTCAGCCGGATAGACATTTTCGCCGCCGGTAATAATCATATCCTTCTTCCGGTCAACGACATAGATGAACCCTTTGTTATCAACCTTACAAAGATCGAGTGGATAGTACCAGCCATTCCGAAAAACTGCTGCGGTTTCGGCTTCTTTACGCCAGTAGCCAACGCAGTTTCCAAGTCCGCGAACTTTAAGCTCACCGACTACACCGGGAGCTGTCGGCTGGTCATTCTCATCAACCACAATACTCTCCATGTCAGCAAATGAACGGCCGCAGGAAGCCAGGATATCATTATTGCCGGCGGCCAATGCCTGTTCAACATCAGCAAGGTGCAAAATTGTGGTCTGCCCCACCGTCTCACTGGTTCCAAAAAGATGGATGAAAACATTGCCGTAGGTCTTTATGGCTTTTTGAAAAACCACCGGAGTGACCGGTGCCCCGGCAAAATAGATTTTCCTTAAACTGCTGAAATCATATTTTGCGAAATCACTGAACTCGGCCAGAAAGAGAACCATCGGGGTCGCCAGCATCCCGGTGGTAATTTTGTATTTCTCAACCAGTTCGAGAAACGTCGGAACATCCCACATCGGCATAATAATTGAGGTCGTACCGCTGTAGATATGGTTCATCAAAGTTACTGCGCCGGTTGCGTGAAACAGCGGCGAAGCGATGATGCCGACATCATCACTATCCATTTTCAACTCCAAAGTCAGACTGCGGCCGACATGATAGAAATTGCGGTGCGTTGCCATACAACCTTTTGGCGCACCGGTAGTACCGCTGGTATAGAGCAACGCTGCCAAATCATCTTCGGTCGGATTGACATCGGGAGCTGCGGCCGAGGCTGCTGCAATAAGATCTTCATAATGGTGCCAACCCGCAGGTTTCTGAGCCAGGTCGCCAATATAAATCACCTCTTTTATCGAAGGCAGTGCCGTTTGAATCTGCACAAAATGATCCAGGTATTCCTGATTAACCATTATCACGCTTGGTTCGGAATCAAGCAGGATATCCTGAAGCTCTCTTGGCGCCAGACGAAAGTTGAGCATTACCAGTACCAGATTGGCGCTTGGAATACTGAAATAGCTTTCAGCGTTTTCGATGCTGTTTTTACTTAAAATTGCGACCCGCTCACCTCTTTCTAGACCAAAATCGAGCAACGCATTTGTCATGCGTTGACAACGATCCACCATTTCGGCAAAAGTAAAGCTGCGTTCTTCTTCGATTAAAGCAATTTTATCCGGATTAAACTCAAGATTACGGCGCAGCATATTATTCAGCGTACAAAAGCTCTTCATCTCTTTATGTCTCCCCTATCCTGCTAACGCTTAAGTCATGGCATTGATGCCGGTCAATTCCCGGCCGATCATAAGTTTGTGCATCTCGCTGGTACCACCGAGAATGGTGCTTAAAACCGCGTCGCGATAATGATGTTCAAGGTCATATTCATCCGTACAGCCGTAGGCCCCATGCAGGCGAATCGCTTCGGCGGCGGATTTTACGGCCAGTTCAGTAGCCAGCCACTTCGCACTTGAAAGCTCTTTTCCATGCGGTTTCCCCTGATCTTTTAGATCGGCGGCATAATAGAGCTGCCAGCGCAGAGGTGCGATCTCAGCCGCCATACGGGCAAGGACTTCTTGAACAAGTTGGAAACCGCCAATTGGTCGACCAAATTGTTCACGCTCTTTCACATATCGCAAACTCGAATTGATGCATCCCTGGGTTATCCCCAAGGCTCCGGCGGTGATAAAAACCCGGGCCGTATCAATGCCGTGAAAGGCACCATGCAGCCCCCGGCCGACTTTGCCGATAAGATTATCAGCCGGTATCTTACAGTCGGAGAAAGCCAGATTAACAATGTTACTGGTACGCCCGCCGACCAAACGGACATCCTCAAAACTTATTCCCGCAGATTTACTGTCAACCAGTAACAATACCATTCCCTTGGTTCCAAGTTTTTTATCCGTCTGCGCCAAGACCAGAAGATAGTCAGCCAGGCCGCCGCCGGTGACAAAATTTTTGGTTCCATTCAAAAGCCAGCAGTCATCGATTAATTTTGCACTGCACTCGATCGCGGTCGCATCACTTCCGGCATTAGGTTCAACCGTCGCCGTCGCGAACATCAACTCACCCTGGCATAGAGGCTCAAGATATCTCTTTTTCTGCTCATCTGTGGCGACTGCACTTAAAATAGTGCCGCTTAATACCGCATGCCCCAAAGTGCCTAAAGCCATGGTCCAGCTGACTTTACTCAACTCCTCCCAGATTATAGCGCAGGAGAGATAGTCGAGTCCGGAACCACCATATTCTTTTGGAAGATGAGCCCCGAGCAGGCCCAAATCAGCCATTTTTTTAGTCAGCTGCACCGGTGTACGCCGCTCCTTTTCATACTCTTGCAGGATTGGCCGCATCTCATTCTCGGCAAATTTTCGCACCAAGTCACGCAACATCAACTGCTCTTCAGAAAAAGAAAAATCCATAATTTACTCCGCCATTTTATAAGGTATCTTTAATTTACAAGGGCATATTGCCGTGATGACCGGGACGCCGGCGGCGTTCTTTGTTTTGCAGGAGGCGTAACGAACGGGTCAGGCAACGACGAGTCTCACGGGGTTCGATAATATCCTGAACATAAGTCACCTGAGAAGCCAGGGCCAGAGAATCAGCGTAATGGTTACTGTACTCGGTTATCTTTTCAGCTTTGAATGTTTCCGGGTCGGGAGCATTCGCAATTTCCTTGCTGTAGAAAAGATTCACCGCCTGCGGGGCACCCATCGCGCCGATTTCAGCAGTCGGCCAGGCAAAGATAAGATCGGTGCCGAAGCCGGGCAGGATGCCCATTCCTAAAGCGGCACCGCCGTAAACTTTACGCAGCAGAATTGCGACTTTGGGAACGGTGGCTTCGGAAAGCGCATAAAGAACTTTGGCCCCGTGAGTGATAATGCCGGCATGTTCCTGATCTTTTCCCGGAAGATAACCCGGCGTATCTACCAAAAGCACCAGCGGAATATTAAAACAGTCACAGAAGCGAATAAAACGGGCCTGTTTGAGAGAACTCTCCACCGTCATACAACCAGCCTTAACCATCGGTTGATTAGCAACAATCCCAACGCTGCGACCATCGATACGAGCGAAACCGACAATGATCTCTTGTGCAAATCCGGCTTTGACCTCACAGAAATCACCCATATCAACCAGCTCGGTAATTACTTTGTGCATATCGTAAGCCCGGGTCGTAACCGCGGGAACTATTTCATTGAGGCGGTCAGCCAGACGTTCCGGATCATCCTCATTTTTCTGCTGATCCGGTGATTTCTGCCAGTTATCCGGGAGAAAATCGAGCAGACGCCTGATTTCAGAAAAACAGTCGAGCTCACTTTTAACCCTGAAATCAGCAACCCCGGTTTTGTTACAATGAACCTCGGCCCCGCCAAGATCAGCCATTGAGATTTCTTCGCCGGTAACCGATTTTATTACTTTCGGGCCGGTAATGAACATATGCGACTCTTTATCGACCATAAAGATAAAATCCATCAACGCCGGTGAATAGACCGAGCCGCCGGTAGTATTGCCGAAAATTGCGGCAATCTGGGGAATCACACCCGAACTTAAGGTGTTAACGTAAAAAACGACTCCGGCGTGTTTCTCATCACTGACCCGATAAGGATCATCGCTACCGGCCAATTCCGGCCGCACCACCCGGGCACCGGGCGAGTTGTTCAAGGCGATGATCGGCACACCCATCTCCAAGGCCATTTCGTGAATTTTATAGAGTTTACGGCCGTGCATATAGCCCTGCGAGCCACCCATGACGGTAACATCCTGAGCGTAAACACAGACGATACGATTATTAATGGTTCCGTGGCCGGTAACAATGCCGTCACCCGGAGCGCCGTCGAGATGTTTTATCAAACGATTAAATTCAACAAAGCTGCCTTCATCCAGCAGAGCGTCGATTCTCTCGCGGGCAGTCAGCTGGCCTTTTCCATGCACCCGGTCAATTTTATCCTGTCCACCACCGAGAGCAGCTACGGCCTTAACCTCTCTTAAACGATCAATTTTTTCCTGCATTTAATTCAACTCCTTATTCTT
>JAGGTT010000131.1 GCA_021163565.1 Candidatus Tharpella sp. | reverse complement strand
GTCAATATGCTTGGTTGGACTTATTTATTATTATGACAATAGCTATTCAATATGTTGATGAGAAAATATTTTCAGAGGTATGAAGAAGGGGGTCGAGCGGAAATGAGAAAATGTTACTGGCGGGGTGAAAGCTCACGAAGATTGCGGCTTGAAAATGTTGGTAAGAACTGAACTGATGACAGGAGGCATCTGGATTATAAAATCTTTCAGTTGGCAATCCGATCTATCAAACTATAATACAGTGAGAAAAGTTTCAGAGTGGGAGAGAAGGATATCTATCAGGGCTGAGGTAGGGTGGAATAGTGATAATGACTGCCGAAAACTGGCCTGGCGTGATTATAACGGACAAGCAGAAAGGTATTACCTAAAGTATTACCCCCAACAAAAAAGCACTCAGCGAATTAACGCTAAGTGCTTGATTTTATTGGTGGGCCATCGGGGAATCGAACCCAGAACCTACTGATTAAGAGTCAGTTGCTCTGCCAATTGAGCTAATGGCCCGTCTCTTTCCTGAATCTATATGGAACATTCCAGATCAAGGAAGTGCATTTCTAGTCGAGATGACTTTTCTTGTCAATCTCTTTTTGCCGTATTCATAGCAGAAGACTAGCTGGTGCCTAGTAGACTGAGAGATACTCGTCGAGTTCCCAGTCGGTAACCGCGATCCGGTATTTATCCCACTCGGCCCGTTTGTAGGAAACATATTTATCATAGATGTGGTCACCCATGGTGGTGCGGGCGATCGGATTGGCTTCCATGGCATCCAGAGCTTCCTCGAGCGAAGCCGGCATGCTGTCGATACCGGCAGCATCTTTTTCGGCCGGAGTCATATCGAATATATTAACATTAACCGACGGCGGCGTCTCAAGATTGTTCTTAATCCCGTCGAGACCGCAATTAAGCATCATGGCGAAAGCGAGATAAGGATTACAGGTCGGGTCCGGACAACGAACTTCGACCCGGGTACCGAGGCCGCGGGAAGCCGGAATCCGAATCAAGGCGCTCCGGTTACTGGCCGACCAGGCGACGTAAACCGGAGCTTCGTAACCGGGCACCAGACGTTTATAGGAGTTAACCAGCGGATTGGTAACTGCAGCAAAAGCTCGAGCATTTTTATTGATCCCGGCGATATACTGATAAGCAATCTTGCTGAGTCCCAACTCGCCATCGATATCGAAGAAAACATTATTGCCATCAAGATCAAAAAGCGACTGGTTGGTATGCATCCCGGAACCATTTATGCCAAAAACCGGTTTCGGCATAAATGTCGCGTGCAAGCCATAGGATTTGGCAACAGTCTTGACAACCCATTTAAAGGTTACAGTATTATCGGCAGCAGTGATCGCATCGGCATATTTGAAGTTGATCTCATGCTGACCTTCAGCCACCTCATGATGCGAAGCTTCAATCTCATAACCCATCTTTTCCAGGGTATCAACAATCTCGCGACGACACTCAATCCCGTCATCTTCAGCATCAACGCTGAAATAACCGGCATTGTCACTAGTAACTGTGGTCGGGCCGTACTCATCCATCTCAAAGAGGAAAAATTCGCACTCGGTACCAACATTCATGGTATAACCCAAGTCTGCGGCATCAGCCATAACCCGCTTCAGATTAACCCGGGGACAGCCGGCAAAAGGAGTGCCATCATGCTTGTATATATCGCAGATAATTCTGGCTGTCGAAACTCCCTCTTTATTCCGCCAAGGCATAACACAGAAGGTGTCATAATCAGGAATCAGGTACATATCAGACTCCTGAATCCGGGCAAAACCATCAATTGAAGACCCATCAAACATCATTTGTCCATCAAGAGCCTTATCCAACTGACTCAGCGGAATCGCGATATTCTTCATAATGCCGAAAATGTCAACAAACTGAAGGCGGAAAAAGCGAACATTTTCCTCTTTAACAATTTTTAAAATCTCTTCTCTGGTCATGCTGTTACTCCTATGTATTTTAAGAATTGGCTTCCAGACAGATTTCCACTAAATTGAATATCCGCCCTTAACCATAAGTTAATAAATTAATCAAGTTAAAGGGTTTAAAAGGCTATTAAAGTTCAAATTCATCAATGTCATCGTAAGAGAGTTTCTTTCGACCCAGCATAGCAACAATTTTCCCGACAACAAACCCGCCTAAAGCAGCCACAACAATGGTAATCCCAATACCGGTTATCTGGCTGCCTTTATTCAGGCCATCGACAATAAAAATAGCCGACAACCCCCCTAAAAGTCCGGGCATACCGTGCAGGTTCATAACTCCGCAAGTATCTATACCTTTAAGCAGACTTTCGACTCTGCTCTGTAAAACTGCAAATCCGAAAGTTGAGAGGGCGCCAGCCAGAATACCGACAATGAACGCTTGAGGAAAACTTGCAACATCACAAACAGAGCCAATCGCGACACCACCGGCCAATGCGGCATTGGCAATATCCGCCGCGGAAATTTTTCCACGCAGGGAAATTGACGCAAAATAGGTGGCCAGAGTCGCCCCGGAGAGTGCCAGAATGACATTGATTGCAGTGTGAGGTACAGCTTCGGGCACAACTAAAGCAGCACAGAAACTGGGCCAGAACAACCAGAGAATCATACTCCCGAGCAAGGAGAAACGGTCGCTGGTAAAATCTGCTTCAACCGGCAACTCGATCTCCTCTTTGGTCGTCATTGTCATTATCACCCCAAGCCCGAAGATGGCCCCGAAAGCGTGAATAACAATTGAACCGCCGGTATCAACAAAGGCTCCTGACGGTATCAGGCCGAAACCGTTACCAAGCAGAAGCCATTCGTTAAATGCGTAACAGGGAATAAAGAGCAGGCCTAAAAAAATATACTGCCCCATTTTCAGCCGACCGAGCGGGGCTCCGGCACAGATCAACAGGCTTGCCGCGGCAAATTCTGCCAGGATAAGACTATCTATCTCCGAACCCGAACCTCCCAGAATACCCAGACTATCTTTCAAAATATAGAGCGGAATCGCAACACTTACCAGAAGATAGGTTGCGGTTATGGCGGAGCGGCCATACTTTTTGACAAATACCATCAGGAAGCCGAAACCTGCCAGGAGCATTGCCATAATATGGATTGCCCGATTATATTTCTGGACATCGACTACATGATCAAGTTCCGTAGCACCGGCGATACCGACAAATAAAAAAATAAAAGCTAACGGCAAAAATAATTTTAGCGCCTGACAGGAACACTTTCTTGCGACCTTGAAAGTACCTGTTGGTGCGGGCAACACCCGCGTTTTAAGATATGTACTTGTTTGATTCATAAAAAAGATATCTCCCCGACTCGGTTGAAAGTTCAACTCAGACAACAAATTTACCGATAAAAATATAATTAACGCCGACTAAAGCCCGCAGGCATACAACTTATTAAATCGCCTGACCGCCGCTCTCTTCGGTACGGATGCGGATACAGCGCTTTAACTCGGTGACAAAAATCTTGCCGTCGCCGATCCGGCCGCCATCATGTTTGGCCGATTTCAGGATCGCTTCAATCGCGACATCAACAAACTCGTCGTTGCAGGCAATGTCCATCCTGACTTTGGGAATCAGGTTCGGGATCACCTTCTGCCCTCGATAAAGCCGTTCGCTGGCATGTTGCTGATCCTGATGCTGACCATGACCGGTAACCCGACTCGTGGTAATCCGCGAGATTCCGGCGGCGACTAAAGCTTCCCTGACATCTTCAAGTTTATCCGGCTGAATTATCGCTGTTACAAGTTGCATATCTTATCACCTTCTATATTAAGGATATCAATTCAAATTAGTCAGGCCGTAACCATGCTCTCCGTGAAGAGCGTGATCCATACCCGATTTTTCATCACTTTCCGAGAGCCTGAAACCCACAGTCTTATCAACCAGAACCACCAGGATACCGCTGACAACAACCGTATAAAGAATCGTGGCTGCGACTGCCTTAAACTGCACCATGAACTGCTGCATCACACTCCAGCTGCCGCCGACATTTGCGGCCGCATCATGCATCCAGCTGTCGCGAATAAAGAAAACCAGGATCATGGCCCCTAAAATACCGGCAACTCCATGAATACCGAAAGCATCGAGACTGTCATCATAACCAAGCTTCTCTTTAAGAAAGAGGCCGAGGTAACAGACCAGAGAAGCCGCCATTCCCATAACAATCGCTCCGCCCGGCTTGACGACTCCGGCTGCCGGGGTAATCACCACAAGGCCGGATAAAATACCGCTGACAATCCCCAGAGTCGTGGCTTTACCTAAATGAACCGCTTCGATAATCATCCAGGCCACCGCTCCCGCTGCCGCCGCCACCTGGGTCACAGTTAAGGCCCGGGCCGTGTCAAGACCACTGGATACGGCACTTCCGGCATTAAAACCAAACCAGCCGACCCACAGTAATCCGGCTCCCATCAAGGTCATCACCAGATTGTTGGGATGCATTGCGGTTTTGGGATAACCCCGCCGGCAGCCCAGATAAAAAGCCGCAACCAAGCCGCTGACACCAGCTGAAATGTGAACTACGGTGCCACCGGCGAAATCGATCGCACCATCTGCACCCAGATTGAAAATCCAGCCGTCTGCGGCCCAGACCCAATGACAGAGAGGATTGTAAACCAGAATCGTCCAGATAGCGATATAGACACAATAGCCGCGAAAACTAACCCGTTCGGCAAAAGCTCCGGCAATCAGTGCCGGTGTAATAATTGCGAATTTCCCCTGAAACATGGCAAAAACATATTCCGGCACACCGGCGTCAAGAATCACATCATCAATTCCCTGCAACATAAAATAGTCCGTGTTCCAGCCACACCAGCCACCGAGGATACTCTTACCGAATGACATCGAATAACCGAACACTACCCACAGCAATCCGATTATTCCCATCGCGGCAAAACTGTGCATCATCGTTCCTAAAACATTTTTGGTCCGCACCAGACCACCGTAAAACATCGCCAGTCCCGGCACCATCAGCAACACCAGTGCAGTTGAAGTCAACATCCAGGCGGTCGTGCCGGTATCAATCGCGGGCTGGCCTTCACCGGCCCAAATGGTTGCCGCCGGCAACAGCAGCAACCCAACCGCCCCGGCTGCGGCCAACCAACGACCATTACCTCTCGAACATCCAGCCTCTATATTTTCCATGATTATTCTCCATTCAATTTTATGATTAGCCAGAGCTATTGCAGAGGCTGTGCCAACCCGATTATTTTTCTTCGAAAATCCTATAAGTTGAGCCCCCAACTGACTTTTAAGCCATCTCCATCAATATACACGCTGACTTTAAAAACAAAGAAGCGACACAAAAATGTATCGCTTCTTAAGATTAGAAGTTGATTCGCAACCGGGCTGAAAAACTACCCTTAGGAAATCACTGTATTTTCAACATGCTACAACTATTAATACAATATTGTTACAACTTAAAGGAAATATCCCTACATTTTTGTATCAATCTATTCAAATAATTTATTAACAATGTGCTCGGCAAGGTCTTCGGCGCTAGTTTCCGCGCCGGCTATTATGATTTCAGGATTTTCGGGGATTTCGTAAACTGAATCGATACCCGTGAAATTTTTGAGGTTGCCGCTGCGGGCTTTTTTGTAGAGTCCTTTGGGATCGCGCTGTTCACAGATTTCCAGAGGGGTATCGACAAAGATTTCGATAAATTCTCCCGCTGCAAGAAGCTCTCGGGCTAAATTTCTTTCACTTTTGAAAGGTGAAATAAAGGCGGTTAAAACGATGATTCCGGCATCGACAAAGAGTTTGGCGGTTTCGGCGATGCGGCGGATATTCTCAACTCTATCAACATCGGTGAAACCTAAGTCACGATTGAGGCCGTGGCGGATATTATCACCATCGAGAAGATATGTGTGCTTGCCCATTGAGTGAAGTTTTTTCTCAACCAGGTTGGCAATGGTTGATTTGCCGGAACCGGAGAGGCCGGTAAACCAGAGGAGACAGGGTTTTTGATTTTTGAGATCAGAGCGACTCTGTTTGTCGATAGCAATCGATTGCCAGTGGATGTTGGTGGCACGGCGTAAGGGGAAATTGATCATCCCGGCACCGACGGTAGCGTTTGTGAAACGATCGATAAGAATAAAATTACCGGTATGACGGTTGGTGTTGTAGGCATCGAAGGAGATAGCTTTAGTAATACTTATGTTACAGATCCCGACCTCGTTCATCGCCAGGGTCTTGCCCGGTTCCAATTTCAAGGTATTAACATTGACTTTGCGTTTAAGCTCGGTGATTTGGGCCGGCGCAGTTGCGGAGCCCGCCTTCAAGAGATAACTGCGCCCCGGCAACAAAGCATCTTCATGCATCCAGACCAGTTTGGCCTCAAATTGATCGGCATGACTGGGACGAGACTGCGGCGTGGTCAGCATATCTCCCCGGCTGATATCTATTTCATCTTCAAGACATAATGTGATTGCCTGCCCGGCCACAGCTTCATCAAGATCACCGTCCATGGTCACAATTCTTGAAACACGGCTGGTCTGCCCGGAAGATGGGACGATAACTTCATCACCGGGTCGCACCACTCCGGAAGCAATTGTTCCGCAGAAACCCCGGAAATTGAAATCAGGGCGGTTAACCCACTGAACCCGCATGCGAAAATATTTTTCTGTATCGCTGTTGTTGATTTGCACGTTTTCGAGATAGGTCAAGAGTGTTTGGCCCTGATACCAAGGCATTTTTGAGCTGTTAGCGGTTAGCTGTAAGCTGTAAGAGTTGGAGGTATGTGTGGTGGGAATGATGTTGTCGCCTTTTAGGGCGGATATGGGGATGTAGCAGATCTCTTTGAAATCCAGGTCTTCTGCTATTGATTTGTAGTCTCGGCAGATTTCATCGAAACGTTCCTGGCTGTAGTCAACCAGATCCATTTTATTTACTGCAACCAGCACGTTTTTGATTCCAACAAGAGAGACCAGATAGCTGTGGCGTTTAGTTTGGGTAAGAACTCCTTTGCGGGCGTCAATTAATATAACTGCGACTTCAGCAGTTGAAGCGCCGGTGACCATATTGCGGGTATACTGTTCATGGCCAGGGGTATCGGCAACAATAAATTTACGTTTATCGGTGGAGAAATATCGGTAAGCAACATCGATGGTAATCCCCTGTTCGCGCTCGGCCTGAAGGCCATCGAGGAGCAGGGCGTAATCGATCTCTTCTCCCTGGGTACCGACTTTTTTACTGTCGACTTCCAGGGCGGCCAGCTGGTCTTCAAAAATCAGTTTACTGTCCCAAAGCAAGCGCCCGATCAGGGTACTCTTGCCGTCATCAACGCTGCCGCAGGTGATAAAGCGGAGGAGCGATTTCTGTTCATGGGACTTTAGGTAGGTTTCGATGTCTTCGGCGATAAGTTCAGATTGGTGCGCCATTAGAAATACCCCTCCTGCTTCTTCTTCTCCATTGAGCCTGACTGGTCGTGATCGATCAGGCGTCCCTGGCGTTCGCTGGTTTTGGTCAGGAGCATCTCCTGGATAATTTCAGTCAATGTTGCAGCCGTTGATTCAACTGCACCGGTCAGGGGGTAACAACCGAGGGTGCGGAAGCGAACCGATTTGATTTCGATCTTTTCTCCGGGAAGCAGTTCAAGACGATCATCATCGACCATAATCAGCATACCGTCACGTTCTAAAACTGGCCGCTTCTTCGAATAATAGAGCGGAACAATGGGGATCTTTTCGAGATAGATATATTGCCAGATATCGAGCTCGGTCCAATTTGAAAGAGGAAAGGCACGAATACTTTCACCGGGATTGACTCTGGCGTTGTAGAGGTTCCAAAGCTCCGGCCGCTGGTTTTTGGGATCCCAACGATGGCTGCTGGTACGGAAAGAGAAGATCCGCTCTTTGGCCCGGGATTTTTCTTCATCCCGGCGGGCACCGCCGAAAGCCGCATCGAATTTATATTTATCAAGAGCCTGTTTGAGACCTTCAGTCTTCATGACATCGGTATAGAGGGCGGAGCCATGTTTGAATGGCGACATCCCCCGTTTAAGCCCTTCCGGATTGGTATAAACCAGAAGTTCAAAACCATGCTCTTGTACCATCTGTTCGCGAAATTCTATCATCTCCCTGAATTTCCAGGTGGTATCGATATGCATCAGCGGGAAGGGCAGCGGCGCGGGATAGAACGCTTTCCGGGCAAGATGCAACATTACCGAAGAATCTTTACCGATGGAATAGAGCATCACCGGATTTTCAAATTCGGCAACTACCTCACGGATAATATGAATACTTTCGGCTTCGAGTTGTTTGAGATGAGTCAGTTTCAAGTTCTCTCCTTTTTTAATTGGGGACAGCCACCGATTAATTTGCTGAATAAATCGGTGGCTGTCCCCAATTAAAAAGTGTTTATTTATTATTTAAGTAATTCCCCTTCAGATAACTAATGATCTGTCGGGTTGATTCTTCAATGGTTACGTTATCAACCTCTATTGTAATTTCCGGATTCAGTGGTGTTTCGTATTCGACATCAATACCCGGGAAATTTTGGTATTCGCCACTTAAAGCTTTGGCATAATGACCTTTACGGTCTCGTTGCTGACAGGCTTCTACGGTTGTCTGCATATATACTTCAACGAAATTTGTTGTTACCTGACGCGCAAACTCACGACTTTCACTATAGGGAGAAACAAAGGATGCAATAACAATGACACCATTTTTTTCGAGCATAGCGCAAAGATGGGCCGATCGTTTTACGTGCCGGTTGACCTCTTCCGGCGAAAAACCGGTTTCCGGGAAAAGTGGTCGGACATCGAGACCATCAAGACGTTCGACTTTTAGTTTATCTTTGAGCAACTCTTGATAAACCGCATCAGCTAAAGCTTTTTTACCTGAAGCCGGCAGTCCTGTAAACCAAAGAACGAAAGATGGAACCTCTTTTTTACCATAAGTGATCTTTTGCCAGAGTCGTTCATGAAAAAAATAGAGCGCCATTTTGGCGAAAACTTCCAGAAAACCGATGGTTATCGCCAGAGCAAATTCACCGGTAAAAATAAAAACAATTATCGCTGTAGTTGCCGTTGCCCAGGTACGCCAGGAAATTGCCTTGAAAATAGAGCGTTTTTTAGTTTCGTACTGCATATTTTTAGATTTGAGAGCTAGAGGCTACAAGCTTAGAGACCATTTTCAATATTGCGGATTACAGCATCAATTATTTTTCTGTCTTTTCCCCAGGATTCGAAGCAGGACTAAAGGCGAATGTCGCTCTCTTCTTGTTTGAGAATATATTTCAGATCATAGAGTACGTGTTCGGATTTTCCCAAGGAGTGGAGAGTTTGGGCACCCATTTCAACAAATTGTCGATGGGCGACGGCGATGATAATGC
>JAGGTT010000147.1 GCA_021163565.1 Candidatus Tharpella sp. | reverse complement strand
CTGACAATTTTTGACGAAATCATAGATCTCAATCCGGCGCTCCCGCAGCCGATGAAATATCGAACGGCCGGCATAGATGCTGTTCTGACGGCCAATGGCTTCGATAACTCCATCATAAACAGCCCGGGCAATCAACTCGCCCATCTTGCTGTGTCCACCGGCATTACTAACCTTCCGACCCCGTCCCTCAACTACGATGATATTGTCGGTTCCGGTACCGGTCGCCTGCCGGAATGCCGGTCGGGCCGAAGAGCGGATATCAAGATCCTGCAATGCAGCCGATTTTCCCTCACAGGCGCTGATTAAAGCCCGGCTCATTGCCCGGGGTGTCAAACGGGTATTGGTTAACAGGATTATATTAATAGTTCCCGGTTTTGCACTCTTTTCAGACCTGTAAAATTCATAGTAGTTACCTTTGTCAGCACTCATTCGGACGGCATTTGAACAGACCCCAGCCGTAACCAGTGCTACCACTTTCATCTCCTTAAAAACCACAGTTTTTTGCACCAAGTTTCTCATGTCGGCCCCGGTAAAAAGCAGGGCTGTGGCCTCCGGGCTACGGTTGATAAGTTTCTCGATACGAGCATCAAAATCTTTAACCCCGATGCGATGCACCAGATTCCAGGTCGGCGGCGGCAGGTAGTGATTGCCGACACAGGTAATATCTTTACGAAATCCCTCCAGCGTTGATAAAACCTGCATCGGTTCAACCAGATCAACCACCAGGGTCCGGTGCCGGAAATCAGCAACCGTCATTGCCACAACATCAGCTCTTTTAACATAGTCCAATGCCAGAGAAAATTCATTATGACTGTTGACCTCCTCCGGCAGGATCATATTGTCGGCACGACTGAAATAATCAGGATATATAGATGCCGCCAGCCATTCGACAAATTCACCGACATGAGTCGCCGCTCGGCAGGTCAAAGCACAGGGAAAAAAATGAATATTGCTGTTTTGAATCGCGGAAACTGCGGAAAATTTCGGTTGCCCGAAAAATTCACGGACCTCCCGGCGATCGCCGCAGGCATAGATAAACTGTGGGTTAAAAGCAATAAACTGCGGTACATCAAGAATAATCGTGGGCCCTTTTTTATTATGTCCCAGCACAATCCCACCGGCAGCCTTGATTATATCATTTTGAAAAGAGTCTTCTCCGGGAATCAGAAGATTATTGTGCCCCAGCATCCGCATTACCCGGCGACGTTCTGAAGGTGGGATTTTATCAATTTTTCGACTGATAAGCTGCAAGCTTCGCTGAGTCTTTGCATTCAGCTCCAGGGCCTTGCGGTGCTGACCAACAATTCGGCCGATAAGCTCGACATTGGAATAGGAATCCTCCAATGAAGAGGTCTTGATCTCGACTACTTTACATCCCATACCTTCAAGTTGCGAACGGAGGGTTTTTTGCTGAGTCGAAATAAAGACCATCTCCGGATGTAAATGTTTAATCCGCTTCAATGATGGACTCAAAAAACCACCTACAATATCGCACCCGGAAGCAGCTGCCGGTCGGGAGTGATGGGTAACCCCGACCAGAGCCGGCCCGGCCCCGAGAGCGGAAATAATTTCCGTCACAGAAGGAACCAATGAAACGATCCGGACTGGCCTTCGCAACAGGGTTATCCTGATCCCGGCATCATCTTTGAACGTCAGCGGATAATCACATCCGCTGATCAGCAACATAGTTAAAATCAGAAATAAGACGAGGAAATATTTTTTCAGGGTCGGTGTTTTCAGAGACTGTTGCAGATTTATCATAATTAATTTCTCAAAACCAAAAACGAGGATAACGATGGTTATCCTTAATAATGTTGTTAACCAGTAATGCAACGATCAACATGACAACCGCACCGACTTCGACCAGACAAGCTTTAATCAACTGGAACGATGCTTCTAACATGTACTTGGACAAAAAAACAAAGAGTATTCTTTTCCTTAAGCAAAATAATTGACGCTCAAATCCGGGTAACGATGGGCATCATAAGAGAACCTGACTGAATTGGTAAAGGTTTTCAAGCTTGACTTATACACTGTTTGATGCTAGACAAGATAACCAATATTATCAATAAGTTATAATCATAAGTAAGCTGTCGTTAAATAGAGATATATAGACTTTTACAGGTAAATGGATTGACCAAAAATATTTATGACTATTTCACATTATAGAAAAGTGGCCGCTGAACTCGGACTGGCAGAGTCGCAGGTAAAATCTGTTGCCGGACTTTTCAGCAACGGGGCTACGGTTCCTTTTATCGCACGCTACCGGAAAGAGGCCACTGGCTCTCTTGACGAAGTCGCTATCAAAGAGATTGAAATTCGCCTTGAGAAACTGGCCCATCTGGAAAAACGCCGTCAGGCAATTTATGAATCTCTGACTGAGTTGAAATTATTAACGCCGGAATTCAAACGAAAACTTGACGTTACTACCTCTTTGGCCGAACTCGAAGACCTCTACCTCCCCTATCGTCCGAAACGCCGCACCCGGGCAACAATTGCCCGCGAACGCGGTCTGCAACCATTAGCCGAAATCCTGTTCCGACAACAAGAACTTAACCCGGAGATTAAAGCCCAGCATTTTATCGACCCAAAAAAAGATATTCACACTTTAAGTGATGCTCTGGCTGGAGCCCGGGATATTATTGCTGAAAAAGTAAACGAAGATATCAATGCCCGCACTAGCTTACGCCGACTTTTTACGAATGCAGGTGAAATAAAAGCGCTGGTTATTAAAGGTAAAGAGCAGGAAGGTATAAAATTTCGTGACTATTTTGACTGGCGGGAAAAGAGTGCTAAAGTTGCCGGCCACCGGCTTCTGGCGATGCTTCGGGGCGAAAGAGAGAAAATCCTTCGCATCTCTATCCGGCCACCACTGGCAACGGCACTTGAAATTCTCAGAAAAATATTTATCAAAGGAGATAATGCCAGTACCCGAGAGGTTGAAACCGTACTCGATGATGCCTACAAAAGGTTACTGGCCCCGACTCTGGAAAATGAACTGCGGCAGGATTTACGGGAAAAAGCGGAAATTGAAGCGATAGAAGTTTTTGCGATAAATTTGAGAGAGTTGCTGCTGGCTCCGCCGCTCGGCCCGAAAAGAATATTGGCTCTGGATCCGGGTTTCCGTAGCGGCGCCAAATTTGCCGTACTGAGTGAAACTGGAGAACTTCTCAAAAACGGAGTTATTTATCCAACAACTTCCACAAAAGCCCGGATCGAGGCCGCAGCTGTGGTTACAGAGCTCTGTGCAAGATATAGAAGCGAAGCGGTGGCGATCGGTAATGGTACTGCCGGTCGGGAGACTGAAACCTTCATCCGTGAACTTGATCTTCCGGAAATGACAACTATTGCAATGGTTAGTGAAGCCGGAGCTTCGGTCTATTCAGCCTCGGAAATTGCCCGGGAGGAGTTTCCCAATCACGATATCACGGTTCGCGGTGCGGTTTCCATTGGGCGCCGACTTCAGGATCCACTTTCAGAATTGATTAAGATCGATGCCAAAGCGATCGGGGTCGGCCAGTATCAGCATGATGTCGACCAGAAACTTCTCCGGCAACGTCTGGATTATGTCGCCATCAGCTGTGTCAACAATGTCGGCGTCGAAGTCAATAATGCCAGCGTTCAACTTTTAGCCTATGTTGCCGGTTTGAATCAAACCATTGCCCGGAATATTGTTAAATACCGTACCGAAAACGGCCCGTTCCGCACCCGTAAAGAGCTCCTTAAAGTACCTCGTCTGGGAGCAAAAGCTTTTGAACAGGCCGCCGGTTTCTTACGTGTCAGGGAGAGTGTCAATCCTCTGGATAGCAGTGCGGTCCATCCGGAACACTATGCGCTGGTGGCAAAAATTGCGCAGGATTGCGGGGTTTCAATCAAAGAACTTATCACCAACGAGCCGGCCCGACAGAAAATTGTTATCGAAAACTACATCTCCGAGACCGTCGGCCGCCCGACCCTCGAAGATATTGTCGCCGAACTTAACCGTCCGGGCCGTGATCCACGCTCTGAATTTGTTGAGTTTCATTTTCAGGATGGGGTTAACAAAATCACTGACTTAAACACCGGTATGCGCCTGCCGGGCCTGATCACCAATATCACTAAATTCGGCGCCTTTGTCGACATTGGTGTCCACCAGGACGGCTTGATTCATATCAGCCAGCTCGCCAACCGTTTTGTCCGCAATCCCGAAGATATCGTCAAGCTCGGACAAGCAGTCAATATAACGGTTCTGGAAGTTGATCTGAATCGCCAACGCATAGCTCTTTCCCTGAAAACAGATTAATTAATAACCGGTTTTTAATATTGCAGTGAAACTTAAGCTGTGGTATTTAGTCAGGAAATATATCTTTAGTAGCTTATTTGCGAGCGACACTCGCGTTAATATTGATTTATT
>JAGGTT010000159.1 GCA_021163565.1 Candidatus Tharpella sp. | reverse complement strand
CGGATATGACCGACACAGCCCTCAAACAAGCCTGCATAGAATGTCATGATGATGATTCAGCTTATGGTAAGATGGTTGATGAGTGGCGGAATCAGGTTGCAGCCCTTAAAATCGATGGGCTCAAATCCAAACTTGAGAAAATCCAGAGATCTGTTCTTTTGGCCATCCAGAATGGTGATTACACATATGAAGCTCAGGATCTGCTGAATAATGCGGAAAAGAACCTCAAGCTTCTGAATGGAAATCCGATCCATAACCTGGAGTTTGCTAAAGAGCTGACCAAAAAGATAACGGATCTGCTGAGTCGAGCCGATTCCCAGCTCCAACGTCACAGTACGATTAAAACCTTGGGAGACAAGGAATATAAGTATTAGATAACCCATAAAAATTGCTAACCGAGGTCAGTTACCCGGCCATGAGCAACAGATAACTTCCATAAAAGGGGGGGGGCGACAGATAAAATGTCGCCCCCCTTTTTCATGGGCTGGAACAAAAAACTATTTCATTGATTTAATTATGAGAAAGTAGTATCCGGTGCAGGCTCAAGATACAATATTGTGAAGTCTAAAAATTACAGATAGATACATAATCTAAACCCAACATAAAGAAAACAGGATGACTGAAGGAAAAAAAAATTCCATCTTAAATGGAGTTATGGCAGGATATCTGATCCTTCTAATTCATCTTTTACTCGTTATTTTTCTGGCTACAGCGGTTATCTTTATTCAGGCTCTTTCAGAATACATAGAGTATATCATGGGTGGCGGGGTCATACTTATAATAGGATCCGGAGCGTTCTTCTACCACCTGCTGAAACAGAACGGCAAACAGATATTGAACACCCTGCGAAACCCTCCCTTTCCAGGTCAGAATATTGAGGTAAGCCTGCTCGGCGGTCTGGCCTCAATTTCGATCAATAGTCAGAATCAGGGCCAACAGGCTATGCTAGATAACCATATCACAACCCTCAACGCCCTGCCCGAGTACTCATCTGATACCTCACCCAGCACTGAACTCCTGCGCCTTTCGGATCTCTACGACCGCGGGCTCATAAGCCGGGATGATTTCAACAAACTTAAAGACAGCCTGCTCAAATCTGAAGAAAACCATTCTCCGGAAGTATAAACCCACCCCGCCGGCACCCATTCGTAGTTTCCCGCAAAGCTGCAGAAGGCATTTCTCGGCCAGAACTTTATTTACCAGGAATCTGAGCAGCTGGCCCACAAACATTGTGAAAATAGGTCTCAAGGTCAAACTCCGGACTGCGTTCTTCAATATGACACTGGAGACACATCTGACCTTTGGCTAAGTCTCGGTTAAGCTTGGTCTTGCCCTCAGTTTTAACATGCAGACGGCCGGGGCCGTGACAGGACTCACACTGAACATTGGCAAATTCACCGACCTGATTAATATCAGTAAAGCCTCCGGGTTGAGAAAAACCCAGAACGTGACAGGCAATACACTCCTCGTCAAAATGTTTGTCAATCTTAATCAGAGAATTATAGGCCTTAGCGTGAGAGGTTTTCCGCCAGAGCTTAAACTGCTGCGGATGACACTTACTGCAGGCGTCAGCAAAGATATAGCTGTTTCCAGGAACCATCTCAGCTTTCTTAACTCCAGCAATAGTCATTGATTTGGTTGCCTTAATCTGCCGCAAACGGCTCAGACTGGTCTCAACCTTCTTCACCATCGGAGCAATTTCCGGATGATCCGGGATATCAAGCTTGAGCGGATGAAAATGATTCAAAAGAAAAAGGCTCTTCCCGACGGATTTTCCCTTAAAACGAACCGACGGAGAGAGAGCCTCAACACCCGCCGGACCGAGAAAGCTGACATCCAGACGGCCGACACTTTTACCCCCTCTTTCAACATGAGCGATATAAGTATCCCCAACTAGAATTGGTAGAGAGATACGGTTTCTTTTGCTGCTGCCGATAATCAAATCAATCGGCAGGTCACGCTGCCCCAAACGCCGACACTGGCGGATATCAAGAGTCGTCAGAAGAACAATATAATCAGCCCCTTCCTGACGCAGACGTAACGACACTTCCTCGGCTTTGTCAAGTGCATTAGCTATTTTAATTTTATTCGAACCAGGTATTTTATCAAGTTTCAGCTTGCCGCTACAAATCCCGAAGATACCGACTTTAACACCATTAATCTGCTTAATAATTGACGGGATAAAAACCGGCTTGCCATGCTTATCCAGGATATTTGCGGAAAGAAAAGGAAATTTAGCGATCTTCTCTTTACCGCGCAGATAATCGACCCCTAAAGAGAGGTCATAGGCGCCAATATTCAACGCATCACAACCCATCTTATTGTAGGATGAGATGATCAAATCGGTCGTTAATTTACCGGCAATAATCTTCTCCGGCTTCAGAGACTCCCGACTAAACAGAAGATTACCGCCATTAATAACCAGATATGGAGTTTTACTCTTTTTAAACTCTTCCAGAAAAGTTGCACGCTTGGCCAGACCGCCACGCGGATTTTTGTGTCAGCCGCAAGGGACGATTG
>JAGGTT010000202.1 GCA_021163565.1 Candidatus Tharpella sp. | reverse complement strand
TCAAAAACAAAAAATGCCTTTTTTACATAGTCCGCCATGAATTTCCCTGATGCAGTAATTACTCACGCAACCCAAAAGTTATTACAAGGCCGGCAAATACAGAAATTAATCGAAGGAAAACGAAACAAGAAAATTACAGACCAAAAATTTTTTCCGCCCCGGAATAAACTTCCTCGACTTTCAAGGCTGCAGCCGCGTGGCCGGGATGTTTCTCCGGATTCCAGGTCTTCATATCCTCAAAAATTTTACCCTCTCGATGATATTCAACTGAACCTTTGGCCTGGTATGCTGTGCCGTCCTTAGTAATAAAAAGAACTGATCCCGGGCTTCCGGAAAGAATATTCTTCTTCGTTTTATCGAAATAGTTATCAGCGACCACAATCAGGTCTTCACCATATCTAGCGGTACAGGTAATATATACGGAATTTGGGATACCGTCTTTATCAACTGTTGTAAATATGCTTCTCTCTTCACGATTAATCCAGGCTTGATTTACAATATCCGGTAGTTTTGCCATTGTTCAAAATCCTCGTTAAGGTTTAAATTGCTATCTAAAAAATTTTGTAACTGTTCAACGAAAGCTTTTTAACCACAGATGAACCCAGATTCCATTGTTCCGCTACTTCTCTGTGTTTACCTGTTATCAATATCTTCCGGGTTGAGATCGTGTCTTTTAAACCGGAAATCAGCCATCTCCGCAAACTTGGTTTCAGGTTTTCCGTGGTTACAATAGGGGTCGATACTGAGGCCGCCGCGCGGCAGAAATTTGCCCAATACCTCAATATAACGGGGCTGCATCAGACCAATAAGATCATCCATTATAATGTTGATGCAATCCTCGTGAAAAGCCCCGTGATTCCTGAAACTGAAGAGATATAGTTTCAGGCTTTTACTCTCGACCATTTTTAGATCGGGAATATAGCTTATGTAAATCGTGGCGAAATCCGGCTGCCCGGTTATCGGACAGAGGCTGGTAAATTCCGGGCAGTTGAATTTTACCCAGTAGTCGCGGTTTGGATGGCGGTTTTCGAAACATTCCAGTACCGATTTGTCGTATTTAAAACTGTAATCCGTGCTCTTGCGCAGCTGGGTTAATGAGTCCATTTGATTTGCCTAACTCCTGTTTGTCAGACTATTCGGCCGAGATAATCGTCAATTTGCTGTCATCTGCCGAGCGATAGCTGTAAAAACCGTTAATCGGTAATTCCCCGCTGATCTTTACCCAGCAATCCCGGTTACTGAGTCGACTATAATAGGAGCCTAAGAAATCACGCAGCTCAAGCTTTAAGATGCCGCCGGCCGGTATGGTTTGCTCACGTGATAACAGGAGTTCGCCGTCTCCCTGAAAAAATTGAACAGTTATCCGGTTCGGATTGAGTCGGGAGAGGTTGGCAATGCTTATTGTATTGCTGCCGGTGTCTTTTCCGTCTAAGCGCAGGTAGCTGAAATTGATTTTATCAAGTCCGTGACTGAAAGCGCAGGTCGCAGCATAGCCTACACCGTTCAGGGTGACTGCCGTGGAGATTGCAGATAGTGGCTGGCTCGATATTATCGCTATCTTTTCGATCTCACTTGCGCTGGCATTGGCAGTTGCAGAAAGATCGAACTTACCGTTTCCGGGAATCGTCAGAGATTCACTTGTCTGGGTTATATCGGCCAAATCCCGGTAGAAAATAGTGACCGTAGCCTTTTCCGAACTTAAGTTGACTAATGAAATCTCCGTAGGAGTATCGGGATCATTTATAATCGAGTAGTGGAAATCTCCGTTGCTGCACTCATCAATATTACCTGCCGGAATTGCCGTAAGACCGGCCATTTCGGTTGCCGCCAGGCTGAAATCCTCTAATCCGACGATTGGTGCGGTTGCTTCAACTATGATCGTTGCGGTCAAATCCGGCAAAGTTTTAACCGCAAAAAGATCGGTTACAAGAGCCACAACCTGGCCGAATGCCGGCAGCTCCAACGGTGGGCTGAACCTCAATAAGTTTCCATTTTCGTCGAAAGCCTTAAGCATTATCCAAACCGGACTCTCACCGGGATTGGCTATAGCGATCCCGGTCCAGCTATCGGCGCTGTTTTTGAGAACCGGAAAGAGGAGTTTCAGCGAACTCTTTGGAACTCCTCTTTGCTCTTCGAAACAGGCGGGCGATTCAAAGGCACTTACAAACGAAAGCTCTTTGTTGGAATCGATCTTGAGCCAGGCGGTCTCGGGCGGCAGGCCCCTGCGAAAGAGGATTCTTTTGGGAAGCTGATGGTTTGCGGGAAAACCGTCACCCGGCCGCCTTGAAATGATTGGCTGATCGACAAGTTTGCGGCCGTCGGCAGCAAACGCCTGCAAAACGACATTGGCATTTTCTTCGGTAATGTTGGTAATCGAAAAATCGGTGTCCCACCCGTTAACGGCGCAGAAATGGGGAAGGAAATAGCTGAACCCTTCGGGTTGAGGATTTGCCGGAACCTTGACTTTGATTATGGAGAACGCCGAGATATTCCCGGCATAGTCAACGGCTCTGACCTGATACTCATATTCCGCACCGAAAATTATATCCGTGTCAGTATAGTTGGTAGAAAAGGAATCTGTTCTCTGTAAACAGCATCTCCCGAAAGGATTGTTGTTAATAAGCCGAAACTTGTTGATCTCGTATTTTTCAACTCCGGAATCGGCATCAAAACTCAGCATCCAGCTGAGTTTAACCTTTTCTCTGCTTATTTTGCAGGTTAACTCCGCCGGGGCGGTTGGTACCTTGTTGTCGCTGCTTAAGCTTTTTGTCCATATCGTTAAGGGAGATGACAACGGAGCTGCGTTGTCCGACTTATCGAAGGTCTGAATTGTATAGGTATAGCTCTCTCCCGGTTCGCAGGAGGGGTCGACAAAAGAGGTTGCGGTTGCGCCTGCGGTTGCGTAGGGGAATTTTTTGCTATAATCATCACGGAATATGCGGTAACCGCCGATGCCGGCACCGGCGGGATTATCGACTGCCGTCTGCCAGCTTAAACGGGTACTGGCAAAGCCCTGCCCGAAACCGGTTGGTGCGGTTATCCTGTCGGGCGGCAGATTATCCGCTTCGATACCGTTTTCGATCTTATAGAGAATAAATCCACCCCCATAACCGGTTACGATACCGAGATGTTTTTCATTCACAAAACTACCTGCAACCTCATATCCGTCGTAAAGGGTTTCAATTTTTTGCGGATTTTGCCGGTCTTTGAGTGAATAGATATCAAGGCCGTTGTCGGTTGCGACATTCAGGCAGTTGTCACTGATAAAAAGATCGTAAATCCGACTGCTGTTAAAGGAAAAAGAGTTGATCTTATTCGGTTTTTCCGGGTTGGTAATGTCGAAGACCGTCACCTTGGCTAAAACATCATCTCCGTAGGGTTGGTACTGTTCCACGATATAGGCGAAGTTGCCCAGGCAGGCGATGCTGCCCGCGACCAGTTGACCACTGCCGTCATAGATAGTGGCAGCTTCAAGCGGGTTACTGATATCTATTATGATCAGCCCGTTTTCCTCTGCAGTAATCAGGGCAAAATCATTCTCAATCGTAATATCAACAGTTCTGCCGGCGGGCAGTTCAAGTTCACAGGCGAGATCGGGAGCTGCCGGATTTGAAATATCGTAGATGTACAGTTTACCTTTTGAATTATTTGAACTGGCACAGATGTAGGCATAGTTGTCGACAACGTCAATCGATTTGAAGATGATATCACTCTCTTCAGGTTCAAGGGTTGCGGTGATGATGGGTACGTTCGGATCGGATATGTCAATAATTTTCAGGCCGAAAAATCGGTCGCCTGCAATATAGAGATGATTTTTCGCTAAAAACAAATTGCTGCCGGGACCTTCGGTCTTGATCTCCGCAGTCTGGATTGCCGCCGAGGGAGTACTGATATCGAGAATTTTTATGCCGTCCCGATCGCTTATAAAGGCGTGGGTTTCATTAAAGACTACGTTTTTGATGACGCCGGAGTGATCGTAATGTGATTTTTGTTGCGGGTCTTCCGGATCGGAAAGATCGATAGTCTCCAAACCCTGGTTACCTTCCGAGATAAAGACCAGGTTGTTTTTGCCGGCGACCCCGGTGCCGGTGCCGGAGGTTGTAAAGGTTGTAATTACTTCGGGGTTGGCGGGATCATCTACCGAAAAGAGATAAAGTGTGTTCTCTCTGTCGGTTAAGAGAATATCGCGGCCGTTTCCAGCCAGGGCGATAGCGTCGCTTCCTGCGGCAACATCATATTTGCCGACCAGGCAGGGCACTTCCGGGTTGCTGATATCGAAAATCGCAAGCCCCTCTTTCTCACTGCTGACAAAAGCCAGGTTATCCCGGATGACAATATCGTTAAGACGGCTTACGGTATCGTTGGTTGTAACCAGAGTTGGTTCTTCCGGGTTGGAAATATCGATAACCTGAAAACCCCGGAAAATGTTCGCCATAAATGCATAATCGCCCTGAATGTCAAGCCACATCGGGGCGATCCCGGTATGATACCAGCCAACCTTCACGGGGTCGGCTGGATCTGAGATATTGAAAACCTTAAGGCCTCCATA
>JAGGTT010000137.1 GCA_021163565.1 Candidatus Tharpella sp. | reverse complement strand
TGCAGCAGGTTAGAGCCGCCTTTGATGAAGTTGTAATCGCCACGATTCACGGTTTTTGCAACCGGATTTTAAGTGACTATGCCTTCGAGTGTGGCTCACGGATCAATATAGAACTGGTCAAAGAGAGCCGCTATTTTTTACAGAGTGTTGCTGAAGACTACTGGCGTAGAACTTTTTATCGTGGTTCTGAAGCTCTGGTTCAGACAGCTCTGGCCGAAGGCTTAACCCTGGAAAAGCTGATTGAGTTGGGGGAGCAGCTGGATCGGGATCCTGATCTCATAATTCTGCCGGAGCAGCCGGAACATGGTAGTTGGGCCGCTGATATAGCTCACGCTACAGCCGGGATTGAGGTTGCGTCTCTAAGCTTTCAGCGTAATCGCGGTCGGGCCTTAAGTTATGTCGAAAAGGAAGCTACAGAAATTGAACAGCTTCTATTTATGGGTAGCCCCCTGAAGGCCGGATCCTGGAAACAGGCAAAATTTGATAGCTACTTCAGTGAACTGGCGATAATCTTAAATTCAACCTCCTGGCCGGATAAGGTTGGAGCCAAAGCGCTGCAGAAGTTTTCGCAAAGTGAGTTGGTAAATAAGACTAAAAATAATCATCCAACTCCGGAACATCCGCTCTTTCATCTCTGTGAAGAGTTGTCTGCGAGTGTCAGCCACCGAAATGTTCTGGCCATGTCGATGCTGCTTGCCCTGAAGCGTGATTTTCTCGATTTTGTCTTGAGCCCTGTGGGTCTCAAATTATACAAAGAAAAGTCCCGAAAGCAAGGCTACAGTGATTATCTAACCGGTCTCGACCGGGTCTTGAAAGGCCCCGCCGGAGCCCGCCTGCAGCGTCTGGTGAGTGAGCGTTTCAAGGTTGCTTTAGTCGATGAGTTTCAAGATACCGATCCGGTGCAGAACTCGATTTTCAATACCTTATTCGACCGGCCCGGGATGCTTTTCTACCGGATCGGTGACCCCAAACAATCGATTTACGGTTTTAGGGGTGCCGATATCTTTGCTTATCTTGAAGCCGCCCGGGAGCCGGGTCAGCAACTTGCGACCTTAGATCATAATTATCGTTCCACGCCCGAACTGCTTAAAGTTTTTAACCGGATATTTTCTGTTCCGGAGCCCTTTCTCTTGGAAGAGATCGAATTTCGTAAGATGGTTTGCGGCCGTCCAATTGAGGAACAAAAACAACTGCTGATCGACGGCAAAGCCGGGGCGGCACTTTACTTCTGGCATATTTCGGGAGATGGCGGCAATTTGAATAAGAGTTCTGCTCAATTGAGTCTCTCCGGTGCGGTTGCTGATACCTGTGCTGAGTTGCTGGATCTGGCCCGGCAGCCCCTGGTTTCAAAGGTTGAGTCGCACCCGCACCACCGGGCCGAGATTGTCAATGTTGTTGCTGATCTAGGTTCTGGTTCCGAATCGTACCGGTCGCTAAAAGCTTCCGATATTGCCGTTTTGACAACTACCAATAGGGAGGCGGCGCAGGTCTGGCGGGCCTGCCAGAGCCGTAATGTGCCGGCGGTGGTGGCCGCGGCTGAAAATATTTGGGAAACCCCGGAAGCAATAACGGTTTTCCAGTTTCTGCAGGCCCATCTGGCACCGGAAAATGACTATCTTTTAAGCACGGTTCTGGCCGGATCACTGCTCGGTTTTACGGCCTCGTTTCTAGCCGCGGTTCATGATGATGGCATTCTGGAATCAAAAGAGCGTAAAGAATATGAACTCTGGCGCCATGCTTTTCTACGTGGGCGAGAACTCTGGACGGAACACGGTATCATGGCTCTTTTTGCCGGTTTTCCCGATTTCAGCGGATCCGTAACCAATCCGGCCCCTGAGTTTGATCTGCGTTTGAATCTTGTTCAAACTGTGAGAGGGGAGCGGGCCCTGACCAATTTTTATCATCTCCAGGAGATTCTGCATCAGGCTGAGTGCGAACATCTTTTCGGACCAGAAGTTCTGCTTGACTGGTTTTATGAACATCTGATTGGAGCCGTTAAAGATGAAGATGAGTATGAACTGCGTTTAGAAAGTGAAGCCGATACGGTTAAAATTATGACCGTGCATAAAAGCAAAGGGCTAGAGTTCCCGGTGGTTTTTGCTCCATTTCTCTGGTCCCGTTCTTTCACCTCAAGTCCCGGCCGAAGCGGGGCTCCGATTTTTCATAAGTTGTCCCCTCCGGTTGACGGGGCCGCCGGGAAGGTCGGTTTCAGACGTTATCTCGATCTTGATCCCGCTACCGAAAAAGAGCATCAGCAACTGAAACAGAATGAGGATCTGGCCGAATCATTAAGGCTCTGTTATGTTGCTTTGACCCGAGCTCAGATGCGGCTTTATCTGGCTTGGCCGCAGACCCGTGACAGCGGCAAAACCGCGTTAATGTATCTGCGTCGGCCGCCGCGAAATGAGAGTGAAAAACAGGATTTTCTGGCTCATGGCGGCCCGGCTCCAGGACTTGAGGTTCTTGATGATTCAGGCGCAGAGCGTTGGGAAGAACTTCCGGAAATTATCCGGGAAGTGCCGTCACTTAAGCGGACTGAATTGTCAGCCGATATTCCCGGCACAACCGTTCTGAAAGCCCGTGAATTTGCGCGTAAACTGCCCATTGGAAGTGGCTGGCTAAGTTTTTCGAGTTTGACCGCCGGCACTCATAAAGTGGCTATGCCTGGAATGAAAGGAGAAGGAAAAGAGGCCGCAGCAGTCAGAACTCTACCGGAAGAGCCGATTTTCGCTGCTTTTCCCGGGGGCACGGCGATGGGCAACGCAATTCACAAAATTTTTGAAGAGCTCGATTTCAGCCGGGCGGCACAGGAGGATTGGGAGAGCGACTCTCAGGTGGCGGAGTTGGTGCACAATACTCTGACTTATTTCAGCCTGATAGAGTCTGGAACTGAAACTAAGGATAAAACTGCGGCTAAACTGATCGCGGCAGTACTCAGAATGCTGGATAAGGTTTTGAATGTGCCGCTGCCGGGCGGCGGCACCACGTTTAAACTCTCGCGGTCGGATATTTCCCTGCGGCGGGAGATGGAGTTTTGTCTGCCGGTCACAGGGGCGATGACGGCGGCCGGGATAACGGCAATGTTGCGGCCGGAAAAATCACCGGCCTATAATCAGCTCGATACGGAACAGCTCTCCCGTTGGCGCTTGCATTTTCCTGAATATCTGCCGGGTACAGGTTATCTTAACGGTTTTATTGATCTGATTTTCTGCGTCGATGAGCGTTACTATCTGCTCGACTGGAAGACCAATAACCTGGGACCGGATTATACCGATTACGGCCTTAAAGCCCTGCAGCAGAATATGCTGAATTCAGATTATCTGCTGCAGTATAATCTTTACCTGGTCGCTCTCAACCGTTTTTTGGAAAACCGGCTTAAAGATTATGATTATGAGACTCACTTTGGTGGTGTTTATTACCTCTATGTTCGGGGAATTAACGGTCTTGATGATAGCAACGGAATTTTTTGCGATCGGCCCGAGTATGCGACAGTCGTCAATCTTACTAAAGAAATATGCGGTACCTAATGAATATGGATACGAAAAACCATAAAATGACCGCTCCGGAAGAATCTTCTGGAAATGATTTTATTGAGATTTTGTCACAATCCGGCCGCTTCAGCTTTATTGATCTTCATTTTGCCCGATTGGTCTGTCGCCTGGCGCATGATCAGGATTCCTGGCCACTTTTTCTCGCGGCTCTGTTAGCCAGCTATGTAGTCAATGAACGGCGTCAGATATGTCTTGATCTGACCGGTTTGCCGGATGATTTCTCGGCCTGGTTGCAAACCGGAGATGAAGCTGAAGTTGATGCCGTTATAGCTGAACGCCTGGCCGGTTTGCAATGGCCGCAGCAGTGGGGGGCCCAACTTGCGGCCCATGCTGTAATTGCCGGGCCGGATACGGCTTGTTCTAAACGGCAGCTTTTGGTACTTGACAGCGGCCGGCTCTATCTCCAGCGTTATTGGGATTACGAGCAGCGCCTGGCGCGAATGATCGGCGAACGTTTATTGATGCCCGCCATGCCGCTTGTGGAGTTAACCCGGACTCTGGTTGAGGTCGCGCCCCGCCTGGTTGTGAATGAGGTTGATGGCTCGCTTAATTATCAGGCGGCTGCAGTCTGTGCCGGTCTCAGGAATCACTTTACAATTATCAGCGGTGGCCCGGGGAGTGGTAAAACTTCAATTGTTGCGGCGATTGCAGCCCTCTGGTTCGAGTTGCAACCGCAGGTTCGAATTGCTCTCTGTGCGCCCACCGGCCGGGCCCAGGCACGGCTGAGTTCGGCCTTGCGCGAGGAGGCTGAATTCCTCAACCTTGCCGATGGGGTCAGGGAGAGGCTTGCAAAACTTGACTCGGCGACGATTCACCGCCTGCTCGGCTACCGGCC
>JAGGTT010000024.1 GCA_021163565.1 Candidatus Tharpella sp. | reverse complement strand
TCCCGATCCAATTCCTTTCGACATAATATCGAACTTGCGGCGGTCGAACAGTTCCGGCGTCAGACCATCAGTTACCGTATCTGGAATCAGCAAGAGATCTTACGGCCCCATCTCCGGCTTATTTTCAGGCATTACCTGTTTGGTCTCCATGCCCAAGGCATTCGCCGTAGTCTTGAACAATACTCCCTGCCGGATCAGCCGGAGAGTTGTTATTATGATTTTTTCCCGAACCTTGCAGCAATTATCTGGTTTAACCGGCAGCGGTCGGAATATGATGCCCGGATCGATGCTCTGATTGATGAAGTGATTGCCGAGAATCAGCGCAGTCTTTATGTTTATGCTCTTCTCTGTGCCTCCCTGTTGCAAGATCTGCGACCTTTTTCTGAGATGGCGGAATTGGCGGCCGAGCAGTTAATGAAATTCAGTCGGCCCGGCCGAACCCCGGCCGGAGTCGAACTCGAGTTTAGTAATCTGGGTCGTTTTGCGACCTTTGATAAGCCTTTCAAAGGTGAATTGAGCGATCCTCTATTTCAGAATATGCACTATTACGAGGGTTTCTTTTTAGATGATATAAGCTGGCGTTTAGGGGGTTATCTCGATTCCCATATCCGGGGCCGCTCGATTTTGTCTCTACCGCGGCTCTGGGCTCAGCCGGGTGGTTTTTTCGAGTATTCACTGGTGCGTCTCGACTATCCGCGCAGTTTTTCGATGCCGTTGTCGATGGATCTCGGTTTAATCGCTCTCTATATCGATGAAGTCATAAATTTCATCTCCGAAATCAAACCGCACAGCCTCCATGTAAATTTTGAAAAAATTGCTTTTGGTCAGGTGAAACCTGAGCTTGATGATTATCTCTGCCTGCTCCTTTTAGGTGGAGATCTGGGTTGTAATGAGAAAGGCCAGATGCGCGAGTTGCGCCTGGCGAATAATGAACTGCGCGGGGTAATTCAGAGACGCAGACATCGTCCGGATAAAGGTGAGATCAGGAAAGAGGTGGTTGAGTACTCCTATCTGCGGTTGAAAGCACCAGCGGATCGGAATTACAGTTATTTCCCGGTTCTGATGGCCTGCAAAGGTTTTCAGTATGGTTTCAATATGGATTTAAGCTGTCGTGACCAGGTTCAGGGGATGCTCGCCTGGGCGCATAATCCGACGGCTCTGCCGGAGACTTCAATTAATCGTTTTGTTGAGACCCTAGCGGCCGGCTGGCAGTTGGAAGATGGTCATGCGGACGGGCTTTGTGAATCGACCGCCCGGGAGATTAAATCCCTGTTGGAACAACAGAACTTTCGACTTAACAATCGTTGTTAACGGGTGGCCAGTTGATATATCAGGCGCAGGGCGATAGAGAGCAGGATGAAGCCTAGGATGGTTTTGCGGGTTTTGAGCTGGATCAGTTGATTTAAGTGAATACCGATAAATGATGAGATTATCGCACCGGTTGCTAAGAGCAGGATGAAATCTGCGTGAATAAGTCCTAAGCGGGGCCAGGTCCAGCTGCCGTTGAGGGCGAAAGCGAGCGCTCCAGCCGTGGTGGTGAAGATCATGATGGCGTTGGAGGTAGGAACCGTGGTTCGGTTTTCGGTAATTCCGCTTACCAGCATCAGCGAAGTAGTAATCCCGCCGCCGCCGATCCCGGTGAAACCGGCAATCAGACCGCCCAGGGAACCGATGCTTAAGGATGTGATTTTGTTAGTTGTTTTATCGGTTGCTTCTTTAACGTTTGCCGGCCTCATCTGAAAGGTTTTCCAGGCCAGGGTGAGGAGCACTAAAATCAGCAGGCCGATAAGCACCTTTTCCGGTAGATACGGAGCAATGCTACCGGCTGCCGCAGCACACAGACCGGAAGAAATTGCGATCCAGACGACTACTTTCCAGCGTACCAGACCCAGGCGGTGATAGCGCCAGGTATTCCAGGCGGAGATCAAAGCGATGGTTCCGAGACTGGTTGCCATCGCCTCAATCTGCGGCAGTCCGGCCAGTGCGGTCAGAGCCGGCACCATCAGAATCCCGCCGCCCATACCGATTACGGTTGAGAGCAGACCTACCGTCAGACCAACAACAAATATCAGCATCAATCGTCTTTCAGAATAATTCTGGCATCGACCACATTAAGTCCCTGTTCGTAAACCAGTACCGGGTTGAAATCCATCTCTCGGATCTCAGGGTAAGAGCCGATGATCTCAGAGATGGTCAACAGCAACTTCTGAATTGCTTTACGGTCAAGCGGCGGTTTGCCGCGGAAACCGTTGAGAAGTTTTACTGATTTGATCTCGTTGACCATATTCCGGGCCGAGTAGGGTGTGATCGGCAGAACTCTGAAGACCACGTCCTTTAAGACCTCGACCATAATGCCGCCGATTCCGAACATGATTACCGGCCCGAACTGGTCGTCAATCTTGGTGCCGATAATTATCTCCAGACCCTCATTGGCCATCGGCGAAACCAAAATGCCCTTAATATTGGCATCAGGATTAAACACCTTGGCATTTTCTATGATTGTCGTATAGGCATTCCGAACCTCTTCCGGCTCTTTAAGATTGAGGCGTACGCCGCCGGCATCACTTTTGTGAAGAATGTCGGGTGAAACAATTTTCATAACCACCTTTTCTTCAAATCCGGCCGCCATGGCTACCGCCTGTTCCGCTGACTGGGCCAGACAATCCATGCAGACCATGCCTCCATGCAGACTTAAAATTTCCTTGGCTTCATTTTCAAGCAAGGCGGTGCGGCCTTCGGCACGAGCATTGTGCATGATCTCCCGGCCTCGGGGTTTGGCCTTGGCTCCCATATCAAAAACAAATTTGGCTTTAGATTTGTAACCGCGCAGGTAGCCGCCGTATTCGGCCAGGACACCGATCGATTTACAGGCCAGTTCGAGTGAGTCAAAGACCGGAATCCCGTAGTAGCGCAGAAGATCAAGTGAGTGCGGCTTAGCGAAGCTGTAGAGTGAATGCATAATGATCGGCTTGTTGGTTTCTTTGACCAGTTTGCCGAATTGATGAGCCGTGTCCTCTTCGGCGTAAGCCAGACTCTCCGAAAAACGGATGCTGTAGCCGCCAAAGAGACCTACCACCAGGACCCCGCCGATATTGGGGTCGTGCAACAGAATCCGGGCGCATTCAGCCAGAATCTGCGGGTTGGCATCCGCGCCGCCGGCAACATCAATCGGATTGGCGGTGGCCGCGGCATGAGGCAGAATAGCTCGGAGTTTATTCTGGGTTTTCTCACTTATCTCCGGCATATTGACTTTTAAATCGGTTAGTTCATCGGCTCCGATAGTGGCATGACCGCCGCCGTCGGCAAGTATCGCTACGTTGTTATTCTTGATCGCCGGCAGACTGGCCAGAGTTTCGGCGCAGGGCAGCAGTTCGTCCGATTTATCAACCACAATGATACCGGCCCGTTTGAACGCGGTGCGGGCGACTTCAGACATGCCGGCAAGGGCACCGGTGTGGGATCCGGCGGAACGTTTTCCGGTTGAAGAACGCCCGCTTTTCAACAGAACGATCGGTTTTTTACGGGAGGTTTTATAGGCCTGCTGCAGAAATTTACGGCCTTTGCGCATCCCTTCAACGTACATGAGAATGGCTTTGGTGTTAGGATCATTTTCGAAAAATTCCAGGTACTCATGAAAATTGATATCGGCCTCATTTCCGACCCCGACATAATATGAGAATCCGATTTTACTTTTAATCTGAGCTTCGGTTATCAAAGTCAAGGCCATGTTGCCGCTTTGCGAAATCAGGGCGATGCCGCCTTTCGGGGCATCCCGCAAGCCGACCAGATTAAGATTTTTGTGCATATTTATCATGCCCGAGGTGTTGGGTCCGATCAAGCGGATATTGTGGCGGCGGGCGGTTTCGACCATGTCGTTTTCGAGTTGTTTTCCTTCAGCTCCGAGTTCTCCGAATCCTCCGGCAATAATCACCGCTCCAGCGACCCCTTTTTTGCCGCAATCTTCGAGAACGTCGGGCAGGGTTCTGGCGGGGGTGGTAATCAGGGCGAGATCAACCGGTCCCTCAATAGCCGAAACCGAGGGATAACATTTTATTCCCAGGACACTTTCAAGTTTGGGGTTAACGCCGTAGATGTTGCCTTCATATTTTTCTTCGAGAAGTATTCTGATCGCCTGATAACCCCGTTTTGTAACAGTTTTAGAGGCTCCGACGACTGCGATTGAACTGGCGTTTAAAATCTTGTCACTAAGCATGTTTATCTCCCGTAATATTTTGGTGTACGTTTTTCAGCAAACGCGACAATCCCCTCACGCCAGTCATCCGTAGTCATGCAGGCGAGGATTGCTTCCGCTTCAATCATTAAGGCAGTTTGCAGGTCAAGACTTTCGGCCTGATTGAGAATTGTCTTGGCGAATTTCATTGAGATCGGAGCTTTCCCAGCCATGGTTGCTGCCATTTTCAAGGCCGCAGGCATAAGTTCGTCAATTGGATATGAATGCAGAGCCAGGCCAATATCAACCGCGGCTTTACCATCCAGTACCCGACCGGTGAAGACCAGTTCCTTGGCTTTCTGGCGGCCGATAAGTTTGCCCAGGTGCGAGGTGACGCCGCCGCCGACAAAGGTGCCGAGTCCGGTTTCAGGGAAAGCGATGGTGGCCTTATCTGCCATCAGCAGGAAATCTCCGTTTAAGGCGAGTTCGGTTCCGGCTCCGCGGGCGGCACCGTTAACTACGACGATAACCGGCTTGGGGAAAATATAGAGTTGTCTTGTGGTCTCATGGGCCAAGAGGATGTATTCACGTTTCTGCCAGGGGGTGCGTTCGCCTTTTTTGTGTTCTTTGAGGTCGGCTCCGGCACAGAATGCCTGTTTGTCACCCTCAGGGCGTTTGCGGACTGAGCCGGTTAAGATCAGGCTCCGGACATTTTCGTCTTGAGCGGCATCTTTTAGAACCGCTTGAATATCGAGATAGAGTTGTTCAATGACCGCATTCATGCGGTCGGGCCGATTCAGACGGAGAATACCAACGCCGTCCCGGCACTCATAAATTACGGTTTCGTAGGTCATTTTGTATCTCCAGATTGATTGCGGTTGCCGACTGGGACAGATAAATATAAATTCAGTTATTGGGTCGAACAGTTGCCGGACATAAGTTGCGGTCTCGTGTTTTTATTCGGGATGTGAGTGTCATATCTGCTTGGGTGATGTCAAGATAATTATTAATGAAAACGTAATTTGAATTAAGTTGTAAAACTTTAAAAAGCGATAGCGAAAAGGCTTGACTCTAAACTCTCTCTTGGTTAGTATCCGAGCATTGTCAGGGTAATAAAATATCGGGTCTGAAAATTGAGAGGATAGAGTTTGACGATGGTTGAAACCGCAGTATTTGAAACGAAAAAGCAGATTTTTTTAAGATCGATAACCGTATTTTTGTTGCTGGGATTATGTTTTGTACTACTGCCGGTCTCCGGGGTGCAGGCGGCGGAGCGGATGTCGGTGAAAGTCGGTACGGCCAATGTGCGCTCCGGTCCGAGTAAAACCAGTGATGTTAGTTGGCAGGTTACTAAATATCATCCTTTTCAGATTTTGAAAAAAAAGGGCAACTGGTACGAATGTAAGGATTTTGAAGGTGATACCGGCTGGCTTTATAAAGATCTGCTGGTTAAAACAGGAACCGTTATCACTTTGAAAAATAACTGTAATATTCGCTCCGGCCCTGGCAGTGACAATCGTATCTTGTTTATCATTGACCGTGAGGTGCCTTTAAAGGTTATCAAACGTAAGGGCCGCTGGCTTAAAATTGAGCACGAAGATGGAGATCAGGGCTGGATTCACGCGTCATTGGTCTGGTAGATTTAAGACGTTAACGGCGGTGCTTTTTCCGGCCGTGCCGTTGATATTAGCTCAAGAGAGAGCCGGGTTCGGGCAGATTCACCACTATTGGTGTCCTGCTGACGATCCCGGCCTTTTTGTTTTAAAAGATGCGGGAACCCGGCTGAGCGTAAGGTCTCTGCCGCTGTAATTTAATTGAATACCGTTTTTGGTTGCCAAAGCGTACGTCATGATAGTAGAATAGCAAGCTATGGTTGATTCCGGTTGGTTAGCAAATCCAGAGGCATTGCAACGGGCGCAGTTTGATCTTAAACTGCCCTTCACAATCTCCCTTTCCGAAGGCCGGCCAGAGGCCGCCGAAAAACTTGTCTGTTGTAAACTTCTGCGGCTTATTCCCGGGAAAAGAATGGTCTGTGCGGGCCTCTGGAAGGAGCGGGAGGTCGTTGTCAAATTTTATCTTGACCGCCGCAAAGGCGGGCGGCATTTTAAACGTGAGCTGGCCGGGGTCAGGGCGCTTACGGCTGCCGGGATCAAGACACCGAGTCGGCTTTTCCACGGAATCGTCTCAGCCGGGCATTTGCCGCTGATCATCTTTGCTGAGATTAAGCCGGCTGCAACCTTAGTTGACCTCTGGTTCAGTCAGGATGAAAAGCGATTTCGGCTTAAATTGCTGGAAAGGGTATGTGTTGTGATTGCCGGACATCACACTGCCGGTCTTTTGCAAAGTGATATTCACTGGAGTAATTTTCTCTTCAGTAATGATGATCTTTTCACCATTGATGGTGACGCGGTTGAGAATAAAAATGCCGGCCGGGCTCTCGGACGTAAATCAAGCCTGGCTAATCTGGCTCTTTTCCTGGCGGAGCCCTATCCCGGAATTGACGAACATCTAGGGCATTTGTGGCAGAGTTACTGCGATTGCCGGGGTTGGTCGATTGAGCCGGGAGAATTTGAACGTCTGAGATTTCAGATTGGTGATCACCGGCGTAAAAAAGTGGATAAGTTTGTTGCGAAATCACTGCGCAGCTGCACCGCTTTTGTGGCCCGGCGGGAAGATGGTTTTTATACCCTGATCGACCGCACTTATCAAGGCGGAGATTTAGAGCGATTGTTGCACCGCCCGGATGAATTGCTGGTCGATGGTGAAATTCTCAAAGCCGGCAACAGTGCCACCGTGGTCAGGATCAATATTGATGGCCGGGACCTGGTGGTAAAACGTTATAATATCAAAAATTTCTCGCATGCGCTCAGACGCTGCTTCAGGCCGAGTCGGGCTTTTGTTTCCTGGAAAATGGGGCAGCGGTTGAGCTGGTGGCGGATTGCGACCCCAAAACCGGTGGCGATGCTCGAAAAGCGATCTTTCGGTCTGCGTTCGACTGCGTATTTTATCAGTGAGTATGTTGCCGGAAGTTCAGCTTATGATCATCTCCGGCGGTCGGATCTGCCGACCGCGGAACTTGAAAAATGGCTCCAGCAATTTGCCGTCCTGCTAACCCAGCTTCGTAATTTGGGGCTGAGTCATGGTGATTTCAAGGCGACCAATTTTCTCTGCGGGATAGATTCCAAACTCTATCTGCTCGATCTGGATGCCATGCGCAGCTGGGATCGGCCGGAATCAGGTTTTAAGGTTGCGGTTTCGCGGGATTACCGCCGGCTGCTTGCCAATTGGCATGATGTGCCTGAGCTTGAGCTTTCGTTTCAACGGATTATCGAGAAATTGTTATTATGACCTTGAGTGTTTTCCATTTTCCGGCTCCAGCGGGCCGGACATTAATGATATCTGTTGCATCTTTCCGTGACAAATTAAGGAATTGAAAAATCATGATAGTTTTAGGTCTTTCCGGGTCTTTGACCCATGATCCTTCGGCCGCCATCTTTATCGATGGCGAGCTGGTGGCGGCAGCAGAGGAAGAGCGGTTTTTACGGGATAAGCATGCGAAGAACCGCTGGCCCTATCATGCCGCCCGTTTCTGTCTCGATTTTGCCGAAGTTAAACCGGAACAGATCGACTATGTCGCCTTTCCTTTCGCCGAAATGGGTTTCACCCATCCCGGGCGCCTGCATTTTGCCAAACGTTACTGGTATGCTCCGGATAGGGCTCTGGATGCTCTTTTCAACGGCAACCGCCATTTCCGGCGCAACCGGCGCGGAATTCTGCAGCTTATGGCCGATCTCGGGATCGATGCCGATAAATCGCCCTTTATTCCGGTAGAACACCATCTGGCGCATGCTTCCAGTGCCTACCATTTAAGCGGTTATGAGGGAAAATGCGCCATCTTGGGGATTGATGGTAAAGGTGAATATGCGACCACTTTCTTCGGCTACGGTGAGAATGGGGTGATTCACAAGATTAAGGAATTTTATGATCCCGACTCACTCGGCGGGGTCTACGGTGCGATGACCCAGTTTCTCGGTTTCGAGATGCTTGACGGTGAATTCAAGGTGATGGGGATGGCTCCTTACGGCAATCCGGAAAAGTATGATTTTTC
>JAGGTT010000240.1 GCA_021163565.1 Candidatus Tharpella sp. | reverse complement strand
TATGACGTCCCTGCAGTGAAACCGATTTTTTGATAGTCTCCTTGTATGGCACTTTCGGCGCATCCAGTTCAACATCAACCCCAAATTTACGTTTAATCCGATCAACCGTCACCTCAACATGAACCTGACCCATACCGGATATGACCAACTCCTTAGTCTGCTCATTACGTAGAATGTGAATCGTCGGATCTTCAGCCATCAAACGCTGCAGAGCACTACCGAGTTTCTCTTCATCACCTTTACTTTTAGGCCTGAGAGAGAAAGAGATAACCGGTAACGGAAGCTCAAGCCCTTTCAACTTGAGCTGAGCTTTTTCATTACAAAGTGTATCCCAGGTAGCGGTCTCCTTCAACTTAGCAACCGCAACGATATCTCCGGGTACACATTTGGCAATCGGAACCTGTTTATTGCCTTCAAGCATCAGTAATTGACCAATACGCTCTTTACGATCCCGGGTACTGTTAAAACAAGTAGAGTCCGAAGTCAGGGTGCCGCTATAAACTCGAAAAATTGAAAGTTGACCGGTAAAAGGATCGGAAATAGTTTTGAACACCAGGGCCGAAAAAGGTGCCGCCGCATCGGCCTTAAGTTCCTGTTCTTCACCTTCAGCCAGATTTTCGGCAAACTGGGCCGGGCGTTCTAAAGGTGAGGGTAGACATTCACACATAATATCCATCAAGGGCTGGATACCGATATTTTTGAGAGCTGAACCACAGACCACCGGGACAAACTTACCGGTCATACAACCTTCACGGGTTGCCCGGCGGATATCATCCGCCGAGATATCTTCACCACCCAGATATTTCTCCATCAAATCGTCATCAGCCTCAACAACACGTTCAATCATCGCCTCACGAGCTGCCTCGGCCTCCGCCTGCAGATGTTCCGGAATCTCCTCGGTTGTAAACTTGCCGCTCTGATCGTTACCGTAGCGCAGAGCCTTCATGGTCACCAGATCAATAACTCCGACAAATTCCTCCTCTTTACCGATTGGAATCTGTAAAACCAACGGGTAACATTTGAACGTCGACTCCATTTCACCCACCGCCCGGTTGAAATCGGCTCGTTCGCGGTCAAGTTTACTGATAAAAACAATCTTGGGAATCTCAAACTCATCTGCATATTTCCAGACTACCTCAGTCTGAACTTTGACCCCGGAGATAGCACTGACAATTACTACCGCTCCCCCGGTTACCCGCAAGCAGGCTTTGGTATCAGCAATGAAATTGGCATATCCGGGAGTATCAATAATATTAAGGTGTTTATCCTGCCAGTCACAGTGATGAATCGCGCTGGTCAAAGTAATCTTACGCTTAATTTCCTCCGGTTCGGAATCAAGTACCGAAGTACCGTTATCAACACTGCCCAGTCGCTTGGTACTACCACTGTTGAAAAGTATTGCCTCAGCTAAAGATGTTTTACCTGCCCCACCATGGGCAATGATTGCAACATTTCTCAAATTCTCGCTCGTGTATGACTTCATATTCAACTAATTCCTTTTTAAGAAAACTGGCTGAGGTTAACAGATACCAGGCACTCATCAGGCAGACTTTTACAGCCGCCCTGACCCTGAAGCACTAATGCTGATAGATTAAATTCCTACTGTAAATTGCTCTCACTTGTCAAGCCTTTATCTTAAACCTCGACTTAAATCACAGAAACAGCCCGACGGGCGACTCCCGAAGCAACAGATATCCGGCTGTGAAGCTGTTGTCTCTAACAAATAATCTCCGACCGAAAAAAAGAAAATACGGCTCAACTCTTGTAATTGAGTGGAAAATACTATAAGTTACGTTTGAGTTAAATTACTAAATTGGGGGGGCCGGACTCAAACCGGCCCGGTAATTAATACAGGCTTTTTTTCAGCTTTTAAGGAGAGAAAAAAATGGATGTTGCAAAAGATAATGGCATTGTAACCATTGCCTTAGAGAAAGATTTTACCAATGTGATGCTGAATGATTTCAGAGAACTGGTGCAATTCGAAAAAGATGCCGGCAACAGCTCTTTCCAAATCGATTTTACGGGAACGAAAGTTATTGATTCGATGGCTATCGGCTGCCTGGTGGCAACCTATAACTCTCTTCGCCACAATGAGGGCACACTGCAACTCACCAATGTTCCTGAAACCATCAGGGACATCTTAAAAGTAATGCATTTAGATCGGATTATGACGGTTAATCCGGAGACATAGTACAGGAAGGATTATTTCTCAAAGCTCTTACTAAAAATGACTTTGTCGAAAACAGTGCTGTGAACCAGAGGCACTGGCAGGAGTCCGGCCGCAGTTATCAGCGGAGCCGGGACCGGAACTTAAGAAAAAAATATTCGGCACAAATTTATGAGGGTCGGGGGTCTTTGACAGGGTCGTCACAAATTCGGTTTGATGATCCGATTGCAGAAATTTTCAGATCTTCAGTCGTCATAATAACCGACATACTTCTTTTCAATCCACATCCCGGCAATAACCATCAGCCCACCGATAGCAATCATCACTGTCGCCACAGTATAAAGATCGTGAATCAACCACAAAGCAATGCCGCAGACTGCGAGAAAAAACCCTAGTACTTCAAGTATCGGAATGATAATTTTATTCATTTATTTTCTTGCCTTTTAAAGTTTTCAACCGGTTTGCGGCAGCCACATATTCAAATACTGTGAAAGGATGGAAAGATAGTCAAATACCAATAAAAAACCAATAACAATCAGAAATATACCACTGATTATACTGACTATTCTTAGATAACGGTTGAACTTGGAGAAGTAGGTTAGAAAGCTGTTAAACGCCAGAGCCGAAATCAGAAACGGAACCCCCAGACCCATAGAGTAAGCAATCAGCAGGATAATTCCGCTGCCGACGTTTTCAGAGGTACTGGCATAAAGCAGGATGCTCGCCAGGATCGGCCCGATACACGGGGTCCAACCGGCAGCGAAAGCAATCCCGACAAGAACTGAGCCGAAATATCCGATCGGCTTGTCGGTAAATTCAAAACGTTTCTCGCGTTCCAAGAAATTCAGTTTAATCACCCCGGTAATATGAATACCGAGAAGAATTACAATCACACCCCCAACCCGGCGGATCAGCACCTGGTTCTCCTGAAAGAAGGCCCCGACATAGGTGGCCGAAGCCCCTAATGCCACAAAAACCAGAGTAAATCCCAGGATAAAGAAGAGGGAGTGAAAAAGCGTCCGGCGCCGGACTGACTGACTTCGGTTATCGACCAGTTCATCAAACGAAATCCCGGTAATATAGGTCAGGTATGACGGTATAAGCGGGAGAACACAAGGTGAAATAAAAGAAAATACACCTGCCATAAAAGCAATCAGCAGGGAGACTTGTGAGGTTGATTCCATAAATTTACTTAAATAGGGTCAGAGGTTAGGTTAAGGGTACCTTAAAGTACACTATTACTAATATAACCACAGATCTACAGCTGCGGTTTTTTACATTTCTCCAGAACTTCAGCAAGAATTACCGGGTCAATCTCTTTTTCCAGATGAGGATCACCCAAACCGTGCAGAAGAACCATTGACAAACCGTTTTCCGCTTTTTTGTCGCGCCGCATAAGCGCAATCATCTCATCAACTTCAACTTCATCTGGAATCTGCATGGGCAGGCCAAAATCCTTGAGCAGCTGCAGAGCCCTGAGTAAGGCCGACTCCGCCAGCAAATCCAGATCATGGGCCAACAAAAGTGAAGCAACCAAACCGATAGCAACCGCCTCGCCGTGGGTAAACCGTTTATAAGCAAACAATTTCTCCAGCGCATGACCAACCGTATGACCGAGATTCAAAGCTGCACGAACTCCTAAACGATCATATTCATCACGAATAACATAATCGGCTTTAACCCGGCTGCAGAAGTGAATCATAGTCGCCAGACTACGAGGGTCTCGTATCAATATCTCATGCTTATTCATCTCCAGGAAGGAGATAAAATCGTCCCCGGCCAGAAGACCATATTTTAAAACCTCACCCAACCCCCCGATAATCTCGCGCTCGGGCAGAGTCGCGATAAAATCAACATCGGAAATTACGACCCGGGGTTGATAGGTGGTGCCAATGAGATTTTTCCCACTTTCCAGATTAACTCCATTCTTACCCCCGATAGAACTGTCTACCTGAGCCAGAATAGTCGTCGGAATCTGCAGCAGGTCAACCCCGCGCATATAGGTTGCGGCAGCATATCCGGCAATATCACCGATTACGCCGCCACCTAAAGCACAGATAAAAGAGTTGCGTTGGAGACCAGCCTTAAATATATCATCATAGAGGCGCAACAGGGTCTCGTGGTTTTTAAACTCTTCTCCATCCGGCAGGATAATCGCAGAAGTTATATAACCGGCTTCATTAAACCACTTCTGCACCCGTTCAAGATAGAGTGGCGCAACCGTTGTATTGGTAACCACAACTCCGTACTGACCATAGAGAATAGGTATCAGTTTAGACGCGGATTCAGTTTCCGTAAGACCGGATCCGATATAGATCGGGTAACCACGGGCCGGCAATGTGACTGTCAATTTATGAAAAGGCATTTTTAAAAAACTCTCTAGAACTCGCCGCAGACCCGGCGACAAATCTCCTGATACGCATCTTCAACATTACCCAGCTCGCGCCGGAACCGATCCTTGTCAAGTTTTTCCAGGGTATGACGATCCCAGAGACGGCAGGTATCGGGACAAATCTCATCCGCCAGCAGCATTTTGCCTTTATAGTTACCGAATTCCAACTTAAAATCGACCAACAGAATATCGCGCGCAAAAAGATATTCACTTAAAATCTGATTTACCTTGAGTGCAGTTTTGTGAGCGCTATCAATCTGCTCGGCACTGGCGATGCCAAAAACCAGAACATGATCACGGTTAATCATCGGATCATTAAGATCATCATCTTTATAGTAGTATTCAACAATCGGCCACTCAAGTTTGCCGCCCTCATCTTTGCCCATCCGCTTAGCCAGACTGCCGGCGATATAGTTTCGAACGACAACTTCGACCAGCATGATGTCAACTTTATAAGCCAGCATCTCGCGGTCGGAAAGCTGTTCGATAAAGTGGCTTTCAACTCCGTTCTCCGCCAGCATCTGAAACAGTTTTGCTGAGACTTTGTTGTTGATGATACCCTTATCCACAATCGAGCCTTTTTTGGCTCCATTAAAAGCGGTCGCGTCATCCTTAAAATAGAGAATATTTTTATCCGGGTCATCGGTCGCGTAGATGATCTTGGCCTTACCTTCGTAGAGTTCTTCCTTACGTTCCATAATAATCTCCTTTTTTACCTGTCCGGTTATTCGCCAAAAACCCGGGCAAAGATCGTCGGTATCTGCCGCATGTGGTGTTCTAAGCTGAATTTCTCTTCGATTTCTGCGGCGGAAAGATATTTTACCACATCTTCATCCTTGAGCAGATACCCTTTAAAAGAACCCCCGTCATTAAACGCCTGCATCGCGTTACGCTGAACCCAGCGGTAAGCATCTTCACGTGAAACCCCGGCCCGGGC
>JAGGTT010000269.1 GCA_021163565.1 Candidatus Tharpella sp. | reverse complement strand
GGTAAAACGGCCGGTTCGGGTGGCTCTGCCAGCGAGGGTGAACTGGCCCAGATTCTGGGGCCGATCGCGCTCTATCCTGATACCTTGCTGGCCCAGATGTTTATGGCGGCAACCTATCCTCTTGAGATTGTGGAAGCGGATCGCTTTGTCAAAGAAAAATCCAGTCTTAAAGATGATGCGTTGGATAAAGCTTTAAAAGATAAAGAGTGGGATGTAAGTGTCAAATCCATGTGTCATTTCCCTAAAGTTTTGGCTTCAATGAGCAAGAATGTTGAAGGTACGAAAAGACTGGGTGATTATTTTCTCGATGATCAGAAAGCGGTCATGGATATGGTGCAGACCCTTCGCGCCAAGGCCAAGGCCGCAGGTAAGTTGGAGAACACCAAAGAACAGAAGGTAACGGTTGATGAAAAAATTATTATTATAGAGTCGACCAACCCCGAGGTGGTTTACGTGCCATCCTATACTTGTTCCTACGTCTATGGCGGATGGGGCTATCCCTATTACCCGCCATATGGCTGGTATGCACCGTATCCGCGTTATGGTTTTGGGGTTGGAGTGGCGGTTGGTATTGGAGTTGGGGCTTGGTGTAGTCCCAATTGGGGGCGTGGCGATATTGATATAGATATTGACCGCACGAATAATTTCAATAAAAATGTTAATCGTGAAGGTCGAGGCGATCGCAAAGGTCAAGGTAATCGAAAAGGTCAAGGCAACCGTAAATCCTGGAAGCATGATTCTAAGCATCGGAAAGGAGTGGCTTATAATAATAAAGGGACCCGGAAGAATTACGGTCAGTCCAACCGGGCGGCCAAACAGCGAGATCTTAGTCGGGGCCGCAATCCTCAAGGACTTGACCGTAAAACCCGTGATTCAATTAACAAGCAGGGTTTGAAAAGTAATAATCGCCAGTCAAACAATCGCAGTGCCGGCCAAAAAGCTAATCGGTCGAGTTCTGGTAAACGGCAAAATACCTCCGGTCGTTCTTCAGCAAACCGCTCTCGCTCAAATCGATCCAGTGCCTTTAATAGTTCGAGTTCGGGCCGACGCTCCAGCCATTCGAGTAATCGTGGAAGCGCTAGTCGGAGTCGTGGTGGTGGCGGTCGAAGCCGTGGCGGTGGTGGAGGTCGTGGTGGTGGTCGTCGGTGATAAAGAGGCTGTTTGCTGGCTGATAGAGTTACTTCCAAAGGAGATTTTCTTTGGGGAGAAAAAACAAATCAAAGTGGGAGAATAGTACTATGACTGGATGTCTGAAAAATAGATCAATACAAACTGTCCCAGGTTTATGGTTGCTGGGGCTGGCGGTGATGATTTTTACCCTGATGAACGTTGGCAATGGTTTTGCTGAAAAGAGCGGTCTTCAAGGTCAAGGCTTCAATTCGCCGGAGAAAGCAGTTGCGACCCTGATTGAAGCCGTGAGAAAATTGGATTCAGCCAAGGCTCTGGCTATTCTCGGGTCGGATGCCGAAGAGATTATTTTTTCTGGAGATAAAGTTGACAGCAAAGAGGGCTTGGCTGAATTCGTCGAGAAATACGATGCGAAACACCGGCTTGAGTTGGTGAGTCCATCTTCGGCCACTCTTTTTATCGGTAAGGATGACTGGCCGTTCCCGATTCCGGTCGTAAAAAATGATAAAAGCTGGTTTTTTGACGTTGCTGCCGGTAAAGAGGAGATTCTGAACCGTAGAATCGGTGAAAATGAGCTTGAGGTGATTCAAGTAATGCAGGAATATGTCGAGGCTCAGCTTGAGTACGCCAGTGAAGACCGCGATGGTGACGGAGTCCGCGAATTTGCTCAGCGGATCAAGAGTGACGAAGGTCAGAAGAACGGTTTGTATTGGCCGGTAAAAGAGGGTGAAGAGTTAAGCCCATTTGGCCCCTTTATTATTGAAGTTAAAAGTGAAGGCTATGATGTAAATTCCAACAAGCCCCACCCTTATCATGGTTACTACTATAAGATTGTCACCCGACAAGGTGAACGGGCTCCCGGCGGGGCCTATGACTATGTCGTCAACGGCAATATGATTTTAGGATTTGGCCTGCTCGCCTATCCCGCAAAATACGGGGCTTCAGGAATCATGACTTTTGCAGTTAATCAGGAAGGCATTGTCTATGAGGTTGACCTAGGTGAGGAAACCGCCGAAATTATAACTAAAAAAGCGAAATTTAACCTTGATCAGACCTGGGAAAAGGTAAGTGAATTAGACTTGGATAATAACTAATATTATCGGTAACTGTTCAGCGTATTTTTACACATAAAAGGGTGTATTGAAAAATTAGAATTTTTCAATACACCCTTTATTATTTATTTGACACCCTTCAATATACGCTCACAAAGACTACGCTGAATAGTTACCTCTTAGGTAGATAAAAAATAAATTTGGTGTAACAAGATGCGACAAGTACAGTTTGTGCTGGTGAATTTTTATTGAAGAGGGGAATTATTTCTCCGCTTTCGCCCGGCGGCACCTCCCCTCTCTGTCCCTGCTGATCAACCAAATGCATTTCAGTATTTTAGACCGGTTTACCTATTTAGATCAGGCAGAATTTCTCTCTTCACTCTCTTTTACATAACCTAAAAGCTTATGGGCAAACGGGGCATGGAGTTTGATTTTGTCATAATCGATGGCGAGATTATTTAGATACTGAAGGATCAATGTATGGCGGCCATGCAGGCCGTAAGGAAGAACCCCGGCGAAGAAAAAACCGAGCTTTTCACAGGCTTGGGCAAGTTCGGGACAACCCGGATTTTCAAGGTCAAGAAAAAGGTAGAGCATGTCAGTACGTTCAAGACAGAGACTTTTTTTAGCTCGAATAATATCGTCGATGAGCGTGATGTCACTCACATAACAGAAAAGGTCAGCGGTATTAAATACCTCCATGCGGCTGTAACTGAATTTTAGTTTGGGAAAGGGTAAGAGCTCCGATTCTGTGGCAGAATTTACCTGCGTCGGATCTCCATTTACAACCGCAATTGTACCATGAGAGAATATTTCATGGATGATAGCTTTATGTCCGGCCGGCGGATAAATTGTTTTCACCGGGGAGTTTAAGGGCAGAAACATTAGAAGAGAGCTCTCTTTCTGAATAGTTTTACCGGTCAGTTCTTTAAACTCAATATCATTCGGAAAGAGCCCTAGCAGAACCCCGCAATTGATGAAATCGTCATCAAAAAGTTTTTTCTGTGACAGCGGATGGCTGGTTACGGCCCGACCGTAGATTCCCTGTAAACCTTGTTCTGCGGCTTCACCATAAGTATCTGCACAAAGCTTGCTGAAAATATTAAGTCGCCGGCCTTGCGGCTTGACAAAAGCGACTCCGATTTCGGCAATAGGATCGTTTGGGTGGTAAAACTTGAGCGCGATATGAGCGAGAAGATTGTCGTCCTGATCAACCGCAACCACCGATCGCAATTCATCTTTACGGTTCATCTCAATTATCCGCTCAGGATAGTAAATATAGCTTTCATAGCTGTAGCCGTAAGCCTGAAAGGCACAACGGGAGATTTCCAGTGCGTCTCCAGGGAGAAAAGAACGCAGATGCCATTTAGTTATGGAGGGTACTGTTGCATCGGCTGGAGTTGCTTCAATTTGCGGCTGTTTTTTTATAATATTGTCAATTCGCCGGGATTTAATGTTTTTTACGAGTACGGTCTCTTTACCGTCACGGCCGAGATTACGGAAATGGACTTCATCAACTGAACTCCTAAGCAAAAACATGCTCAAACCATCCGTGTTATCTGGATCGGTTGGCGCGGCAGGGTTGTAGTCAGGGATCTCATCGGGTGAGAAAGGCATACCTTTATCGCGGATTACGACTTCCATTCTAGTCGGCATCCGGAGACAATTTATAGTGTAGGTTTGTTTTGGGTCATTATTTAAAGATTTTGTAACTATGCCGGCTATTGCCTCCTCTGCGGCCAGTTGAATTTGTGCGGTTTCCGGTTTTGAAAAACCGAAGATTTCCGCACAGCTGACGATATATGTCAGGGCAATTTTAAGATACTCCAGATTGCCGGGCAGAGTTAGCTCCAGTTTGATGCTATTTGTATCATTCATATTACAACCTTTGATCTATTCTGCAAGACAGGGCAGTTAATAAGCTTAAACAGAGAAAAATAACTATTATTTCAGTAAAAAATGTCTTGCCAAAATCAATTTCTGCCAAGGGAACATTAAAGATTCTCGGTTTAACAGATTTTCAGTGCGGACTTTTCAGTAGTGCGCTGTAAGCTTCTGGAACCCGATGCATGGCGGACGCCAATGATCTTGTTGGTTGGTTTTTAGAGAGGGGAAAAGAAGCACTGAATGCAGAAAATGTCTCTCCAGCACCTCCATTAAAACCGGTTCTGTGTTGCCCCGGACTGGC
>JAGGTT010000219.1 GCA_021163565.1 Candidatus Tharpella sp. | reverse complement strand
CCGGCAACTCTTCTTGATGTTGGTACCGGCAGCGGAATTCTGGCAATATTAGCAGCGAAAAGAGGGGCTGAGCGGGTTCTGGCTCTCGACCTTGATGCCGATGCCCTGGTTAATGCCCGGGAGAACTGCAGTCATAATCTGGTTTCTGAGCAGATAGTTTTAACTGATATTCCGGTGACACAGGTTATGGAAAAATATCCACTCATAGTTGCCAATATCATTGCTCCAGTCTTACGGCAGCTGGCTCCTGAGTTCTCGCGTCTGCTTATGCCCGGGGGCCGGCTAATCCTGTCGGGGATATTGGTTGAACAGCTCTCTGAATTAACTGAAGTTTATGCTGAACGGGGGTTGGTGATCCAGGAGAGTAAAGTTTCAGGGGAGTGGACGGCGTGTGTTTGCAAGTTTGGCTGAAAATTTTTTCCGGTTGACAGATTTTTCAGATGGAGTAACTTACGGCACTTCTGTGAAATTGTGCGCGTTTGTTGTGAGTGTCGGGAGTCAGATCCTGTTTGATGTGGATTATACTTTGGTGAGGCCTTAAAATAGATGAATGTTGAGACGGACGGTGGTTCTGCTTCCGGCAATCAAACATTGGGGTGGCTGATCCGTTTCTGGGGTCTGGCGGCGTTCTTTTACTGGCTTGATCAGACCGCCTGGTTCAAGGCGGTGGTAGTTACACCCTATGCTTATTTTTCTACAGTAGTTACTGCTAAACTCCTATTTTTACTGGGAGTCGGATGTCAGGTCAGTGGTACTTCCCTGACACTTTCCGGGAGTAGTTTTGTTGTTGCTGACAGTTGTACCGGGAGTTTTGTTTTTTTGCTTCTGGCGGCGGTTATGATCGCGTTTCCCGCCTCCGTAAAGGAAAAATTGATCGGTCTTCTGGCGGGGTTGGCTACGGTTGTCAGCCTGAACCTTTTGCGCACTCTGATGATCGTTATCCTGGCTTCAAGGTTTTCCGGTAGTTTCTGGAGCCTGCATATTATTGTTGGCCAAGCCTTAATTATTGCCGGAACTCTGGCCGTATTTATCTGGTGGGCACAGCGGGTCGGTAACCACCGGGCTCCGTTTTTTTTGAAAAGCCGGCATCTTTTTTATGTGTCAGCTCTCTATGTCACCGGTTTTCTGTTCAGTTATGCCTGCTACACACTTTTTCTTCAGAGTCCGCTCGGAGCCTGGTTTAAGAACCTGGTTGTCAGTCATGCAGCAGTTGTTCTTGGCCTTTTTACTGATACCGTGCAACAGGGTCAGGTCATAACCACGGCAAAAAATTCAATCAGGGTGATTCACGGTTGTCTCTCAAGCCCGGTTCTGGTGCTTTTTTTGGCAACATTTTTTATACTGCCGATATCCTGGCCCCGGCGTTTTCTGCTCTATCTCATCTGCTTTTTTCCACTCTACTATCTCTATCATGTGGCGCGGACGGTTGCGGCCATCTGGTTCATGGCCGGGGGTCGGGATGTCAATATTGCTTACAATTTTTTTGGTCAGTTAGCTCTGATTAAAGCTTTGCTGCTTTTTTCGATTTACTATTGGAGCATACGTCGTAAATCTGTATCCATTGGCCGTCAGCTTATTCGGGCACTGCTGTTACTGCTTCCGGCCGCCGGATTAGCTCTTCTGGTTGGTTGGTTCTGGCAAACGGTGGCGGCTCCGGCTCTGATTATGTTAGTTAATGGTAATCTTAAGCTCTACGACCCCGGCCGGATCGTCAGTCTGATGCCGGTTTTTCATACCTTCTCCTGGCTATTTTTGATTTTTACCACCCCGATCTGGAGGGTTAAACAGAGTGTGGTTAAGGGGGGTGTTGGTATTTTCGGGCTGAATCTGTTTTATGCTCTCCTGATTATCTCTATCTCACTCCTTGGTCTGGCTCCGCATCCCTGGTTAATTAAATCGATAAACATATTTCTCCCCTTTGCGGTTTATTTGATCATGATTCATACAGATTCAAACGCTGCTTCGCCAAAAAAAGGGAGTCCGTAACTGGACTCCCTTTTTTTTGAGTATCACTTTTTCTGAAAGTTTATCCGAGTTTAACCGCTGCATTTTCCGCTGCCAGCATGACATGATAGGTCAAAGGAGAGGAGGTTAAAAGGGGATGAGTGGCGTATTGCATAACCGCCAGTTGTTCAGCGTTTAATTTAGCCTGAATCGCTACCGCGATGATATTCACCATATCCGCTGCAGCTTCACTGCCGCTGACATGACCACCAATGACTTCACCATTGTCCTTGCGGAAGAGAAGTTTAATCTTCATATCCGGAACTGATCCGGGCAGGTGTCCCGGATGCCGGTTCGGAGCCGTGACTTCACCGATAACAACATCGATTCCGGCATCAGTCGCCGCTTTACTGGTGAGACCGGCTGCAGCAACGGCCCGTTTGCCGACCAGCGTGCTGAAGGCTCCCAGAGCCCCCTGGGTTTTGCGTTTTTTCTCATAAAGATTGCTGGCGGCAATCATGCCTTCGCTGCAGGCGACTGAGGCCAGGCGGATGCCGCTCGGCTGGCCGGTAATACAGGAAAATTTAGTTGCACAATCACCCGCGGCGAAGATATCGGGGTCGGTGGTCTGCATGTATTCATCAACTTTAATGCCGCCGCGAGGGTCGGCCTCAAGGCCGCACGCCTGGGCCAGGTCGATGTCAGCCTGGGCCCCGATGCCGATAATAACGACATCAGCTTTGAGCACCTCGTCAGCCAGTTTAACTCCGTCGGCTTTCTCCTGTCCGGAGATTTCAAGGGCCTGACAGTTGGTTTTAATCGTAATCCCGATATTTTCAAGTTCCTTTTCAATCTCGATACAGAACTCTTCTTCACAGGCGAGCATCAGGCATTTTGGCAACATCTCAACGATGGTTACACTCTTTTCGCAGTTACTTCCGGCGCCCATCGCAACAACCTGCTCCGCCATCTCGACGCCGATGAAACCGCCGCCGATGACGACAACATTTTGGGCCGGTTCCAATGCCTTGAATATCTGCTCGAGATATACGGGATCCTTGCTGATTGTAAAGACATTGCCTTTATCAATTCCGGGCAGGGGCGGAACAAAAGGTTTTGAACCGGTGCCGATGATGAGCTTGTCGTAAGCGATTTTTTCACCGTCGGCAAAAAGAACTTCCTTTTGGGCTCGGTCAATACTCGTAACGTTTCTCTCTTGAATATTGATGCCTTGGTCGATAAACCCTTGATCGGGAATCAGGTCTTTGGCAACTGCTCCCATGATTCCAAATATATAGGGAATGCCGCAGGGAACTGGGGTGTTGCTGACATTTCTAAGAACGGTAACGCTTTTTCCCGGGTCTCTTTTTTTCAAGGTAACGGCTGCCATCAGACCTGCTGCTGACCCGCCGATTATCACTACATCACTTTTCATTTAGGTCTCTCCAAAGTTTGAATGTTTACCATCTTAATAAGTAATGCCATCATCAAAATCAGGCTCTCAATACGCCTAACCTGAAGCATTGTCAAGATTTAATTGTGGGTATCTGCGCTTATTCTCAACTATGGCTGAAGTATAGTTATTCTGACCTGGATAATACGGTTGCGAGAAATTTTTGTGACCATTAGTTCCAGGTTGTCAATTGTGACTAGATCTTCCGGTTCCGGGATTTTGCCGAGTTGGTCAAGAATCAGGCCGGCAAGGTTGTCGTTGGTTATATTTCCCGGGAAGCTGAGTTCGGGAATCTCCTGTTCTATCTTTCTTAAGGAGATGGTGCCGGGTACCAGATAGCTGTGGTCGGGCAAGGTGATAATTGCTGAAGGAGGCTTGTGGTCGGTTTCGTCGGCCAAGTGACCAACGATCTCACTGACGATATCATCACGGCTTAAAAGACCTTCAATGCCGCCGTATTCATCAACCACCATCGCCAGACTGATACGATAGCGGCGGAACTTTTCCAGGAGATCGTCCAGAGTTGCCGTCTCCGGGAAAAAATGGACGGGCCGGAGCAGAGGTTTTATGGAAAATGGTTTTTTGCTGCGTTGGAAAAGATCTTTGATGTGGAGGATGCCGATAACATTTTCCGGCTCTTTGCTGTAAACCGGGTAGCGGGAGAAACCATTTTTTCTGATAACTTCATTGATCTGTGTTAAAGGCGTGTCCAGCGCCAGAGAAATAATCTGGGAGCGGGGCTGCATGACCCCGCGGGCCCGGGTTTTGTCAATATTGAGAATGTTGGCCAGCATTGAGCTCTCACTCTCCCGGAGCAGGCCTTCCTGTCTGCCGGAGAGAATCACACTTTTGATCTCTTCCTCCGAGATGGCCGGGGCCTGAACTCTCTCTGGCATTCCCATCAGGCGGAGCAGAAGATTGACGGCCAGGGCGAGAAAACGGTTGATCGGCATTAATATTGTAATCAGGAATCTGAGCGGCAGAGCAGCTTTGATGCTGATGCTGTCGGGATGGGCTGCAGCATAGGTTTTCGGAGTTATCTCAGCTCCGATCAGGAGGATGACAGTCACCACGATGGTGGCGATGATGACCCCGTTTTCATCCCATAGATCGATACATATCTTGGTCGCCAGAGCCGATGCTGCAACATTGACAAAATTATTGCAGACTAAAATGGTGCTGATAAATTCCCGGGGTTGTTTGAGAATCTTTTCCAGTACTTTAGTGGCTCGGGGATGGTCATCGGCAAAATGCTTGAGGCGATGATG
>JAGGTT010000132.1 GCA_021163565.1 Candidatus Tharpella sp. | reverse complement strand
GTGCTTCTGGCTCCCGGTTGTGCCAGTTTTGATGAGTTTGCAAATTACGAAGAACGCGGAGACAGGTTCCGGCAATTGATCCAGAATCCAAACAGTGAGGGATGTCTGGCGGTATGAAGCGTAATGAAATAGTATTGATGACGGTGGTCGCCACAATGCTTTGCCTGGGGCTTCTGATGGTATTTAATGCCAGCAGCATAAAGGCCTTTAACGCTTATGGCCAGAGCAGTCACTATCTTGTGCGCCAGTTGATCTTTGCCATTTTCGGCGGGGTTGCACTCCTGGTCTGCGCTCGTTTCGATTATCACTGGTGGGGTAAATTGACTTTGCCGCTGGTAGTTATAAGTATCGGCCTGCTGGTTCTGGTATTAGTGCCGGGTTTCGGGGTTAGTGTGAAAGGGGCTACACGCTGGATCAGGACACCGTTTTTTAATCTGCAGGCATCAGAGTTCTGTAAACTGGGTTTTGTGATCTACCTGAGTGCTTATCTAGCCAAACGCGAGGGCCGGTTGGATGATTTTAAGCGTGGGTTTCTGCCGCCCTGGATTATTCTCGGCATTATCGTCGCGCTGTTGATGAAAGAGCCGGACTTTGGCTCTGCCGTGGTACTCGGAGCCTTGACTTTTGTACTTCTTTTTGTTGCCGGAGCACGGATTAAACATCTGGCAGTTCTAGGTTTGATCGGCAGCGTCGGGGTCGTCGTAGCAATTGCCGGACGGGGTTACCGGATGCAACGCCTGACATCATTTCTGGATGTCGGCGGCAACGGAATTTCTTACCAGTTGAAGCAGTCACTGATTGCCTATGGTGCCGGCGGCGTCAGTGGTGCCGGGGTCGGCAACAGTGTCCAGAAACTGCTCTATCTGCCGGAGGCCTATACTGATTTTATAGTCGCGGTCTGGGCGGAAGAGTTCGGTTTTGTCGGCATTATGGTTCTGGTTTTGCTGATTACGTTACTACTCTGGGTCGGCTTGAAAATATCCCATTCCGCTCCCGATCGTCTGGGAACTATGCTGGCTTTCGGTGTGACTCTGTTTCTGGTTTTACAGATGACGGTTAATTTCTGGGTTACTTTAGGTCTCCTGCCGACCAAAGGTCTAACCTTTCCTTTTTTAAGCTATGGCGGCAGTTCACTTTGTGTCTCCTTAGCTGCGGTTGGAGTTTTGTACAATGTCAGTCGCCAGACCCGCTAAAACAGTTCTTTTTGCCGGCGGTGGTACCGGTGGTCATCTTTTCCCCGGGATAGCTCTGGCGGAGGAGTTTCAACGGTTGGAACCTGATATAAATATCGTTTTTGCCGGAACCGAACGGGGAATTGAAGCCCGGGTGATTCCAGAAATGGGTTACCCTCTGGTTTTTCTTAAGGTTCAGGGCCTGGTCGGAGTTAGAGGGGTTAAACGGCTTAAGGCTCTGGCGAATTTCCCTAAAGCGGTTATTCAGGCACTGATATTACTGGTTCGTTATCGCCCGGTTCTTATTGTTGGGCTAGGTGGTTATGCTAGTGCACCGGTGCTTCTGGCGGCTATGGTCGCCGGTTTGCCGTGGGTTTTGCAGGAGCAGAATGCCTACCCAGGACTGGTTAATCGTATGTTAGCTCCTTTTGCCGATGCAGTTTTTATCGCTTTCAGCAAAGCTCGGGAGAGTTTGAAAAGCCGTAAAATTTACAATTTCGGCAATCCGTTGCGTTTGCGTCTGCAGGAGCAGGAGACCACAGTCGCGGCCGAGTTATCTGAAAATCAGAGGGTGACGGATAGTTCGGAATCTGATTTTAATATTCTGATAGTTGGTGGCAGTCAGGGAGCTCGGATTCTCAATCGTAGAGTACCTGAGGCGCTGGCAATTTTAGTTTCCCGTTATCCGGATCTTAAGGTTGTGCATCAAAGCGGCAACGCCGACCTTGAGACGGTTAAAAAGGCCTATGCGGAGATCAACTGCCAGGCGGAAGTGACCCCGTTTATAGATAATATAGGGGTCTGTTACCGGGCCGCAGATCTGGTTATCTGCCGGGCCGGAGCTCTGACCCTGGCAGAACTGGCTGAACTTGGGAAGGCTGCGATTTTGGTTCCTTTCCCTTTTGCCGCTCACGATCATCAGGTTTTTAATGCCAGGGCGTTTGTCGAGAAAGGTGCAGCGGTGATGCAGATTGAAAGTGAACTGACGGCGGCCGGGTTAAGTGATGAGATTGAAAATTTGATCACTCAGCCTGAGCGTCGTGAGAAAATGGCTCAGGCGGCGGCGGAACTGGCCCGGCCGGAGGCTCGGACAGAGATTGTAAATCACTGTCTTAAGTTGATTTAGGGGGGCGCTAATCAGGTGAAAGGAATGCATCATAAGGTTGAAAAGGTTCATTTCGTTGGCATCGGTGGTAGCGGTATGTGTGGTATCGCTGAGGTTCTATTGAATTTAGGCTACGAGGTGCATGGTTCCGATCTCAACCGGAGTCCGGTTACGGAACGACTTGAAAAACTTGGAGCCCGAATTGCCTACGGTCATGCCCGGGAGAACCTTGGTGATGTGCAGGTTTTGGTGCGCTCGACGGCTGTGAAAGATGATAACCCAGAGGTTTTAGAAGCGCATACCCGGGCGATTCCGGTTATTCCCCGGGCGGAAATGCTAGCAGAATTGATGCGCTTGAAATACGGAATTGCCGTCGGCGGTACCCATGGGAAAACCACTACGACCTCAATGATCGCAACCATGCTCAGCGGTACCGATCTTGATCCGACCGTGGTTATTGGTGGCCGCCTGAACAGTATCAACAGTAATGCCTGTCTTGGTCAGGGTGAGATCCTGCTGGCTGAAGCGGATGAGAGTGATGGATCATTTCTGGCTTTGTCGCCGATTATCGCGGTTATAACCAATATTGATCGTGAACATCTTGATTACTACCGGGGCGGTATCAAAGAGATTGAGGACAATTTTGTCGCCTTCGCGAATAAGGTTCCCTTTTATGGTCTCGTGGTTCTCTGTCTTGACGACCCGCGGGTTCAGGAGATTATCCCACGGATCAGACGTCGGGTTTCAACCTATGGTTTCAATCCCCAGGCTGATGTCCGGGCGATTGAGGTGACAATTAAGGGCATGCAGAGTCGTTTTAAGGTTATCGTCGACCGGGAGGAACTAGGAGAATTTACCATCGATATGCCGGGTCGTCACTATGTGCTTAACTGTCTGGCGGCGATTGCGACCGGTTTTGAACTGGGGTTGGACTTTGCGGATATCAGGTGTCATCTCTCAGGTTTTACCGGAGTCCAGCGCCGTTTGCAGATTGTCGGCGAGTATCGAGGTGCGCTGCTGATCGATGACTATGGCCACCATCCGACCGAAATTCAGGTTACCCTTGAAGCCCTGCGTCAGGCTTGGCCGGAGCGTCGTCTGATAACCCTATTTCAGCCGCATCGATATACTCGGACCAAGTATCTATTTAATGATTTCCAAGTAGTTTTCAATGAGACTGATATTTTGGTGGTGACCGATATCTATGCTGCCGGTGAGTCGCCGATAGAGGGTGTCAGTGGTGAAAGTCTGGCTGAGGCAATTCGTCAACATGGTCATAAACAGGTATATTATCTGCCGGATCGTGAAGCTTTAAGGGAATTTGTAACGACCAACACAGAAGCGACAGATTTGATTCTGACCCTGGGGGCCGGTGACATTTGTCGTCTGGGACATGAAATGATTGCTGACTGAGTTTCTTTGAAAAGGTTAAAAGTAACCGTGATTTTAATCTCTTATCGTTGAACAGGTAGACTCTTGATTAGTGTTGCTCAAAAAAGAGAGCTGAAGCAGTGTCTGAGTCGGTTTTTCTTAGAGGATGAACCTCTGGCACCGAGGACGACTTTTAAAACCGGTGGTCGGGCGTCAGTTTTTCTGGAGCCCGAAACCCTGACTGATTTGCGCTTGGCAGTTAAAATTCTAATGGAGATGAAGCTCGGGTTTTTGCTGCTGGGCGGGGGCAGCAATCTGCTGGTTGCCGATGCTGGCATCCGGGATCGAGCTGTGATCAGCCTGACCCGGAGCTTCAGAGATTACACCATTGTCGGTTCTGATAAAAATGTAGTGATGGTCAGGGTTGAAGGTGGTGTCCAGTTGGCGGAATTTGTTCGCCTAAGTGTGATCAGCGGTTATAGCGGGCTGGAAAATCTGGCCGGTATTCCCGGAACCTTAGGCGGGGCTCTGGCCATGAATGCCGGCGCTTTTGGCAGCACTATCTATGATCGGTTGGCCGCTATTTCGTTGATCCATAATAGCCTTTTGGAGTGGCGCTCAGCAACTGAACTTAACCCCGGTTATCGTGATGGTGGTCTAGAAGGACAGGATATTGTGGTCGCGGCCTATTTTCTCCTGCCGCGACAGACGCCATCGATAATCGCCGGAAAAGTTGCAGAAATTCGTAATCTCAGGCGGCAGCACCTGCCGTCAGGAGCGCATGCCGGGTCGGTTTTCAAAAATCCGGCCGGAGATTTTGCGGGGCGTCTGCTGGAGGAAGCCGGATGTAAAGGTATGGTTTTCGGTGGGGCCCGGGTTGCGGTGGAGCATGCCAATGTGATTACCGCCGGGAGCGGATCCACAACCCAGGATGTCGTGAATTTAATGGAAAAAATGCAGGATCGGGTTAAAGTGTATTGCGGTGTAACCCTGGAACCTGAAATTCGGGTTGTATCCTGACCTGAAAAAGCCACGGGAGGAGGGAAGAATGAAATTTACGCCTGGAACCAGAGTCGGAGTTCTCTATGGCGGACTCTCAGCTGAACGTGAAGTTTCCTTGAAAAGTGGTGCGGCGGTAGGCTTGGCTTTGCGCGAGCTGGGCTTTACGGTTGTGATGATAGATGTGGATCGAGAAATAGCTTTTCGGCTGAAAGAGGCCGATGTCAAAGTGGTTTTTATAGCTCTGCATGGAGCTTACGGTGAGGATGGCAGTATCCAGGGAGTTTTAGAATACCTGAAGATTCCTTACACCGGTCCCGGAGTAATGGCCAGCAGTATCGCCATGCATAAGGTGATGACCAAAAGGGTTCTGCTTTCGTACGGGATTCAAACCCCGGACTACACCGTGCCTGATGTCGGGGTTGATGAAGTGGCCGTGCCCTCAGGAGGTTATCCTCTGGTGGTTAAGCCGGTGGCCGAAGGTTCGAGTCTTGGTGTGAGTGTTGTGACCGGCGCAGATGATCTTACTCCGGCTCTGAGCGAAGCCCGTAAATTCAGTAGTCAGATTATGATTGAGAGTTATGTGGCGGGTATTGAGTTGACTGCCGCAGTACTGCAGGGCGAAGCTCTGCCTTTAATCGAGATTCGGCCCCGCGATGGGATTTATGATTATCAGGCTAAATACACCAAAGGTTTTACTCAATATCTGGTGCCGGCTCCGGTTGCTGATTCTGTGACCCGTAAGGTTCAGGAGTTGGCACTTGCCAGTGCCCGGGCACTCGGCTGCTACCGCGGGGCGGTCCGGGTTGACTTCCGGCTTGATATGAATGATCAGCCCTATGTTATCGAGATCAACACTGTACCAGGAATGACTGAAACCAGCTTGCTACCGCAGGCCGCAGCCGCCTGTGGGATGGATTTTGTTGCCCTTATAGATCGCATTCTTCAAGGTGCTGGTCTTGACCTGGCTCCGGTTTAAGAAAAAAGAGAGCCGCCGTTTGCGGCCCGGCAACAGCCGTAAAGATATTCGGCAGGCGCGTAATTTCGATGGTAGTGACCGAAGTAGTCGCCGCAAGACTATGTTGTTGATTGCCACTGTCTGTTTCATCGGTCTGGGTTGTGGCGGTTTGGGGCTCTGGTTGCCGACATTGGTTAAAAATGCAGATAGCAGGCTCAAGAAGAGTGGTAATTTTGTTGTTAAAGAGATTGTGATTGAGGGTAATTATCGTTGTCGAAGAGAGGATATAATCAAGGCTCTGGCACTCAATTTCAGACAGTTGACCTTTGCCTTCTCACTCTCTCGGGCTCAGACTCGGATTCAAGCTTTACAATTTGTCAAAGAGGCGACGATCTACCGCCGCCTGCCGAATCGCTTGCAGATTGTGATTGAAGAGTGTCAACCTAAAGCTCTTTTCTATATTGACAAGCTCTATATGATTGATGGTGATGGGCGGGTGATTGGCCCGGCTCCGGCCGGAGAAGCTCTGGATTTTCCAGTTATCAGCGGAGTCAGTCTGGAGGAATGGCGGCAGCGGCCTCAGGTCTGGCAGCGATTATTGCACAAAGCGGCCGAGTTGCTGCAGATATGGGATGAGAGAGGTCAACAATGGTCGGAAAAAATTGCCCAGATAGAGTTGGATGAGGTTTGTGGAGTGACTTTTTTTACTACCGGCAGGAACTGGGAGATACAATTGGGCCTGGATAAATATAGTGAACGACTTGACCGCTGGCGGCGGGTATTGCAAGAGTTGGGAGACCGCGCGTCAGCGGTAAAATATTTTGATTGTACCGGTGAGGCTTCGGTTGTGGTTGGACTGCGGCCGTCTCGAACAATGAAAGGTATGAAGGCGGAGAAGTATGGCCAAAACTGAACAGATGGTGGTCGGACTTGATTTAGGGACGACAAAAACTTGTGTCCTGGTCGGTGTACAGGGTGAAAAGGGACTGGAAATTGTGGGTGTCGGAACGGCTCCTTCACTCGGGCTGCGTAAAGGGGTTGTGGTTAATCTGGATTCCACTGTTGACTCTATCCGGAAGGCAGTAGTGGAGGCCGAAAAAATCTGCGGCCAGAAAATCAAGGTTGTCCAGACTGGAATTGCGGGTAGTCATGTACAGGGTATGAACAGCCACGGGATTATCGGGGTCAAGGATCGGGAAGTCAGCCAGAATGATGTGGAGCAGGTTCTCGATGCCGCCCGGGCTGTAGCTATTCCGATGGATCGCGAGGTGATTGCGACAATCCCGCAACAGTTTTTTCTTGATGATCAAGAAGGGGTGGTTGATCCGGTTGGCATGTCTGGGGTCAGGCTTGAAGTTGATGTTCATATTGTTACCGCCGCCGCTGCGTCATTGCAGAATGTCTATCGCTGCTGTAACCGGGCTGGACTTGATGTCAGCGGAGTGGTTCTGCAGCAACTGGCGTCAAGTATGGCGGTATTAACCTCAGAAGAGCGTGAATTAGGAGTGGTTCTGGTTGATATCGGTGGCGGGACAACCGATATCGCCATTTATGTAGAAGGATCAATTTCCTATACCGCGTCACTGCCTTTAGGCGGTAATCAGGTTACCAATGATATTGCCATTGGCCTGCGGACGCCAATGGATGCGGCGGAAAAGATCAAGCGTCATTATGGTTGTACGACCGCCCAGATGATCGGCCAAGATGAGTCGATCGAAGTTCCCAGTGTTGGCGGGCGCCCGCCTCGAAAACTCTCCCGGCAGATACTGGGTGAAATAATAGAACCGCGACTCGAGGAGATATTTGAACTTGCAAACCGGGAGCTGCACAAATCAGGAGTTTACGATCAGGTAGTTTCAGGGGTGGTTATAACTGGCGGAACGGCTCTGGTGCCGGGAACTGCCGAACTGGCGGAGAAGGTTTTTGAACTCCAGGCCCGGGTCGGTTTTCCTGAAGCCCAAGGCAGTGGTTTTGAAGCAGTTAAAAGTCCGGTTTACGCGACTTCAATTGGTCTCCTTAAATATGCGGTTCAGGAATCAGGCACAAACCGGCGGAGATATAGTCCTGAGGGGCTTAAACTGGGTGGTTTTTTTGGCAAAGCAGGTGCCTGGCTGAAAGATTTCTTTTAGTAACTTACTTGCAGGTTTTGGTTAGCGTTAGATAATAAGATAACCTTCGTTATGGTTTGAGAAGGTTGAAAAATAATAGTTTTTTTGAGTTAAGGTATTAGCAACTTTTTGAGAAGGGGGGAGAGCGATGACATTTGAATTTGAAGAGAGTGGAAATCTGGCGGCCGAAATTAAAGTGATTGGAGTTGGCGGTGGAGGTGGTAACGCGGTCAACAATATGATTGAGTCGGGCCTCGAGGGGGTTGATTTTATTGTTGCTAATACCGATGCGCAGGATCTAAATGCCTCGCAAGCACCTGTGAAAGTGCAGCTTGGGAGCCGCATGACCAAAGGGCTTGGGGCCGGGGCAAATCCTGAAATTGGTTGCAGTGCGGCACTGGAGGATGCGGATCAGATATCGGAACTGATTGCGGGTGCGGATATGGTTTTCGTGACCGCAGGAATGGGTGGCGGCACCGGTACCGGCGGAGCTCCGGTAGTCGCCCAGCTGGCCCGTGAGTCCGGAGCCCTGGTAATTGGCGTAGCCACTAAACCCTTCAATTTTGAAGGGAAGAAGAAGATGCGGATTGCGGAAGAGGGATTGGCTAAATTGCGAGAAAATGTCGATGCCCTGATCACTATTCCAAACCAGAGATTACTGAATACGGTTTGCAAGGATACGACCGCAGTCGATGCTTTCAAGACGGTTGATGATGTTCTTTTACAGGCAGTACGCAGTATTTCCGATCTGATTAATGTACACGGTCAGATCAATCTCGATTTTCAGGATATTAAAACGGTAATGGGTAACACCGGTATGGCTCTGATGGGAACCGGAATCGCCAGCGGCGAAAACCGGGCCATTGAGGCGGCCCAGTTAGCAATTGCCTCGCCTCTATTGGAGGATTTAAGTATTCAGGGAGCTCAGGGAGTAATCATTAATTTTACCGCTGCATCGGAGTTAACTCTGCATGAGATGGATGAAGCTGCGAGTTTGATTCAGGAGGAGACCCACGAAGATGCAGAAGTTATCTTTGGAGTGGTTCTTGATGATTCATTAGGTGATCAGCTTCGGATTACGGTTATTGCCACCGGTTTTGATTCAGTTCAAAATCAGATCTCGGTTGTTGGTGCCGGTATCAAAGGCCCGGGGCTGGGATTGAATGGTAAATATCCGGTAGGGACAGCGATTCGCCGGGATAATTATGATCGTCCGGCTTTTCAGGCACGTCAGATTAAAACGGGGGCAAAGTTGCCGGCCTATGAAATTGCCGATATCGATAATTTTGATCGATCATTTGATCAGGATGTTCAATCTGAGGAACTTCCGGATCTGCCGAATATGATGAAAAAGGTGGTAGGTGCAGAAAATGAATTTGAAGGTGGAGTTGATGATTTCGAAATTCCCACGTTCATTCGGCGTCAGCTTGATTGATCTGCTAATACCTGGATAGAAGTCTGCAACAAAAAACCGACCCTGATAGAGGTCGGTTTTTTGTTGCAGATATAGTTCAAGTGTGATCAGATAAAAAAAGGGCTCATTTACATAGTGAAAATGAGCCCTTTTTTTATCTTAAGCTTTTAAAAGCCTTAATTCATGAACGCGCCCCAGAGATCGTAGAGGAGCTGGTTGCCGCCGCCGGCTCCCGGCTCAACCGCGATGTATTC
>JAGGTT010000150.1 GCA_021163565.1 Candidatus Tharpella sp. | reverse complement strand
CGGCGCATGGCTCCGGTCATGTCATCACCGGAAACAATTTTGAGATAGGGAATTTTCAGATTGGCGGTGATGCGATCAAGCTTTTGCCGTTGCTGCTCAAAGATTGAGGTGTAGACTTGGCGCTGACTCCCGCTTTTGGTATTAAAGCGGGCAAATTCATCTCCGTTGCTGATGTTGTAGATTCCCGGTGTCGGAGCCTTAAGCTCCAGGGGATCTATAATCTGGCAGAGAATAAGATCATTATGGCGGCGCAGACGGCTTAAATTCTGTTCCAGCTGAGGATCAAAATTGTAAAAATCGCTGATTAAAAAGATGCGGCTGCCGGGCCGGATCGTGCGGATGGCATGGTGTAAAATCGGCTCTAAAAATGATTCATGATGGTCGGAAGGTTTTTGCGTGGTGGCCTGGGCCAGTGCGTGAATCAGGGCCATGACGCCCCGGCGTCCGGCTTTCGGCCTTAAATCAAACTTCTCGGATCCGGTAAAAAGAATACCGCCGATGCGGTCGTTGTTAAGGGCCGCGGTCCAGGCGATAGTGGCGGCTAAACGGGCTGCAATTACAGATTTGAAAGCTTCTTTAGTGCCGAAGTAGAGTGAGGGGCTGAAATCGACCAGGGTTATAATCGGGTGATCGCGCTCCTCCATGTAGAGTTTGGTGTAAGGTTTGCCGGTTCGAGCGGTAACCCGCCAGTCGATCGAACGGATATCGTCACCCGGAGTATAGATGCGGGATTCAGCGTAATCCATGCCCCGGCCGCGGAATTTTGAGAGGGTGCCGCCGGCCATGATTGAGTAGGCCCTCTGCGAGCTTGTCCCAATCAGGGAGCGGGCCTTATGGCGCAGTTCCAGAAGCTCAGCGGTGGTACAGATGATCCCGTTGGCGGCTTGCGTGCGCGGTTTTTTACGAAAATTCGGCAAACGCATGGGTTTTCGGTTCAGAGTTTAAGGTTGTGTGGGTTGATACTGCGAAAGTTTTACGGCAGATGAAAGGTCAACAAGTAGACTTGTCCAGTCGGCCCGGATTAAACCGGAGACCGGGTTGGCCAAGACTTTTTGACCGATCTTTCAAGGCACCGGAATATGGCGCAGCAATTCATCAATAACCATCTCGCTGTTGATTCCTTCACCCTCGGCTTCAAAACTTAAAAGCAGGCGGTGGCGCAGGATATCGTGGATAACAGCCTGAATATCTTCCGGGGATACATACTCGCGGTTCTGGAGCCAGGCCCTTGCTTTGGAACAGCGTTCGAGGGCGATTGTGGCCCTCGGGCTGGCTCCGTATTCGATCCAGTTCTCCATCTTTTCCCCGCAGGTATCGGGGTTGCGGGTAGCGAGGATAAGCTGGACAATATATTCTTTGAGTGGTTCAGCCAGATAGAGGTCGAGTACTTCGCGCCGAGCCTGCATGATCGTTGCCGGAGTTAAGATCGTCGGTTGCGCGGTTTGCGAACCTAGTTCATCCAGAGCTTCGCGCCGGGCCAGATCAAGAATCATCTTTTCGCTGCTGTAGTCGGGATAATCGACATTTACCTGCATTAAGAAACGATCAAGCTGGGCTTCCGGCAAGGGGTATGTACCCTCCTGCTCAATCGGGTTCTGGGTCGCCATGACCATGAAGAGATCGGGGAGTTTGTGGGTTTTCCGGCCGACGCTGATCTGTCTTTCGGACATCGCTTCTAAGAGTGCGGATTGGACTTTGGCCGGGGCCCGGTTGATCTCATCAGCGAGGACAATGTTATGAAACAGCGGCCCCGGCTGGAAGCGGAAACTATCATTGTTACGTTGGTAGATTTCGGTTCCGGTCAGGTCAGCCGGGAGCAGGTCGGGGGTAAACTGCAGGCGTTGAAAATCGCCTTCAATGCAGTCGGCCAGAGCTTTTACGGCCCGGGTTTTGGCTAGCCCCGGAGCTCCTTCAACAAGCAGGTGGCCATCAGCTAAAAGAGCAATCAGAAGGCGTTCAACCAGAATCTGCTGGCCGATGATTTCACTCTCCATCCGGGCTTGGGCCTGGAGAAAAAAAGTTGAGGGTGAACCGTTGTCAGAATCCTGATCTGCTGTCGGTGATGTTGATATCGATTCCATGATGTTTTTACCTGAGTAATGCGGGCGTTACCCGCAAATAAGTGCTTTTATCAGAATATTTTCATGTATTAAAAACAATAAAATAACCTGTAAGTCACTAAACAGAAAAGCACGGAACTGAATCTAATTCAGCTCCGTGCTCTTATAAAGGGTGTGATTTTTCAGGTTATGATTTCCCGAGTTTGGCTTTCATGGCTGCAAGTTTGTCGTTGACCGCTTGATCAACATTAGCGGTGCCTAAACCGGCAAATTCATTTTCCAGGCTGTCACCGCTGTCAGCGGCCATTTCGGCTGCGGCAGCGGCTTCATGGGAGGAACGTTCAGCCTTGGCCCGCATCCGCGCCATCAGATCATCGGCGCTGTGTTTTTCGGACATATTGGCTTTCGCCTGATAGATCTGCTTTTTTACTTCCGAGGCTTTACTCTGCGCAATAATAAAGTCACGGTTACGTTTAAATTCGGCGAGCTCATCTTCAATCCGGCGGACATCCTGTTTCAGGCTTTCAATCTGGGTACGTTGTTCCAGACAGCGGGGTTCCATCTCTAAAGCCTTTTTTTCATGTTCGCCGGCCCGAGCCAGTGCTTTCATGGCTAAATCTTCTCGATTGGCCTTTAGCGCGGCTTCAGCTTTGGCTTCCCAACTTGCCTGCTCAAGTTTTTCTCGGCCAAGCAGAGCTTTGGCCTGTTTTTCAGTAGCGATACATGACATTACTGCCCGTTTCGCATCTTTAATCTGCTTATCTTTGTCTCTGATGGCCTGATCCAGCATCAACTCCGGGGTTTCGATTTTATCAATGGCTTTATTGACACTGGCCTGACCAACTTTAAAAATTCTATTGAATATACTCATGTTTATTTTTTCTCCTTTCAGATTAGTAACCTGATGAAAGCACTTATTTGCGGGCAACGTCCGTATTAGAGGTAATCAGCTAACAGGGTTTCAGCCCGGTCAACGGCTAACTCCAGGGATGTAAAGACCCGCAAGATTTCATTGCTGTCTAAATTCTCACTTTCACGGCTTTCGACCAGAACCAGGCGCGGGTCGTCCGGATTAGTACGGTTAAGACCGAAGGCGACCGGCAGAATTTCAGTATTAATGTCTAAAAGGTCATGGTAGAGTTTTTCACAGGCGAACGCACTGATGTTGCCAAGATCAATCTCGAAATAGATATGGCCGCCATTAATATTAATGAAGACCGGTAATTCACCGTCACGTTCAACGCGATGGACATTATT
>JAGGTT010000140.1 GCA_021163565.1 Candidatus Tharpella sp. | reverse complement strand
GATAAGCGGGTCACCTGTCATACCCTGCGTCACAGTTTCGCTACCACGATGCTTGAAAATGGAATTACTATCCGTATGTTGCAGGAGTTGATGGGGCATTCTGATGTAAAGACAACCGAGCGTTATACACATGTTCTGGATAAAGATATCTCACGCCTCACCAGTCCGCTGGACGGGTTGGAATTATAGCGGAGTCTATTACCTGGAGCATAACTGATGCTATCTCTACCCCTTAAGAGCAATCGAGTATGACCATTTTGCTCTGCTACTGTTGATAAACAGAATCTAATATTGCTTCTGGATGTTTTGCGGCAACAGATAGTAAAATACGAGCAGGACCTCCTGGTCTCCTTCTTCCTTGTTCCCAATTTCGAAGAGTAGATGCACTAATACCTAGTAGCTTTGCAAATTTATTTTGAGACAAGCCATATTGTTCGCGGATAGCTCTCACATCTGGATTATCAAAATTAAAAATGCGACTTGGTTTTATATCGCCACGAAGGATCGCCCCACCTTGTTTTATGCTAGTCATTAATTCATTAAATAATTTATCATTCATTTTATTTCACCTTCCACTAATGACTTAAGTATTTTTATTTGGCCTTTTGTTAAATCATCCGTTTCATTTTTTGTATAAATCATCAACATTAAAATGATTTCATCTTTTCTGAACCAATAATAAATAAGTCTACTGCCACCACGTTTTCCACGTCCAGAACCACTCCACCTTATTTTTCTTAGACCTCCACTACCGGGAATTATTTTACCTGATTCAGGCTTGGAGATTAATTCGTTCTGGAGCAATCGATATTCTTCATCTTTCAGAATTGTTTTTACTCTCTTAGTAAATATTGGAGTTTCAATAATCTTCATATTTAGCTATACGTCATTGAAGTATGTTTAGCAAGAGTTATCTTTTTACCACTCATTCTGCCTTGTTTTTGACTGCCGCCAGGACTTTTTCACAGGTGAAGGGCAGGTCTCTCAGCCTGATGCCGACGGCATCGGCGATCGCGTTGGCGATGGCCGGGGCGACCGGAATGATGCCGACCTCACCGATCCCTTTGGCTCCGAAAGGGCCGTGGGGATCCAGGGTTTCAATCATCGCTATATCCAGCGGAAACGTATCCATCGTCGTCGGGATTTTATAGTCTAGAAAATCGGGATTCAGGATTTTTCCCTTATCTAAAAGCATCTCTTCCATAAGGGCGTAGCCGACACCCTGCATGACCCCGCCATAGATTTGTCCCTCAACTATCATCGGATTAATCGCTTTGCCGATATCATGTGCGGCGACAAAGTTTATGATATCAACCTTGCCGGTTTCAGGATCAACCTCAACCTCAACCCCGTGGGTCGCGAAAGCGTAGGTTTCCGAGATGTTACCCTTGGATGTTTTGGGGTGCATCATCTCGGTGTCGGGTTCATAAAAAGCGTGGGTGATAACCATTTCACCGCTTTTCCCGCCCTGGAAGTGGCCCCGTCGCAGGATGGTGTCGATGGTTGCTGCGTAATCGGTACGTTCCGGATAATCTTTGAGAAAAACCCGGCGCAGGTCAATGGTGAGGTTGGCGGCATCATGCAGCAACGGCAGAAGATCATCGGCAAAATTCTCATTTTTGCGGTTTTGTTTACGAATCTCATCTTCCATGAAGGTCGCGGCAAATTCAAGAATTTTCGCTTTCGCTTCACTGGCACAGAGGATGGCGGCTTTGCAGGAGAGAAACATCTGGCGGCTGGCGTGGGTGCCGACATCCCAGGGGCAGATAGCGGTATCGTGGCGGATTACGGTGATGTCATCCGGCATGATGCCGATGATCTCAGCGACTGTCTGGGCGATTGAAGTCTCCGAGCCCTGACCGATCTCGACGGCCCCGGTCATAATCGAAACCTTGCCGAAATCGTCCATTTTCAGAATCATGCCGTGACCGTCCGATTTGTAGATACGGGCACCGCCGCCGACATGGGTCAGGCAGGCGAGTCCGACGCCCCGGTTTTGCGGGCGCGGCTTATCCCAGTCAAGTTTCTCTTTTACGGTTTCGATACACTCTTTAAGACCGCAGGATGAGATTTTGAGGCCCATCGGGGTGGTTTCGTTAGCCCGGTTGGCATTCAAAAGGCGCATCTCAAGTGGGTCGATGCCGGCCTTTAGCGCCAGTTCATCCATCGAGCTTTCGATAGCGAAGGTCGCCTGCGGGTTGCCGTAGCCGCGGAAGGCCTGGCTGAAGATGTTGTTGGTGTAGACGCAGGTCGCCTTGAAATCGACCGCCGGCACCCGATAGAGTGAAGTCATGGGAACGTACATGACTGACGGCACCGTCGCCCCCCACGAGGTATAAGCGCCGTTATCAAGAATGGCTTCGGCTTCACGAAAGGTCAGCAGGCCGTTTTCATCACAGCCCTGTGTCATCTTGATGATCGTGGGCTGGCGCGGGGCCATGCCGATAAACTCCTCCTCCCGGTCGAACATTATTTTTACGGCCCGGCCCGCCATAAAGGCGAGTATGACCGCAATATATTCATAACAATGGGTGTCGAGTTTATTGCCGAAGGCACCGCCAATGGTTGGCGAAATTACCCGGGTATTTTTGTTTTTAAGACCTAAAGCGTTAAGCAGTTTGTTGAGGTCGTTCTGCACCAGAAACGGAATCTGGGTCGGCATCTGGACCTTGAGGTTCTTCTGGTAATCAAACTCAGCGATAATTCCGGCAGTTCCCAGGCAACAGTGGTGGGCCCAGCCGGTTTTATAGGTGCCGGAAACAATATATTTTGATTTCCGGCGATAAAATTCGAGATCACCGTCACTTATCTGCCAGCGCACCGGCAGCGTATTGTTTTTAATCGGATTGCCGCGAAAATCAAATTCATGGATCAGGGGGGCATCTTCCTGCGCTGCGGCGATCGGATCAAAGACCCCGGGCAGCGGTTCATAGTCAACTTTTATCAGGGCGCAGGCTGCGGCGGCGATCTCGGGGTCGGTGGCCGCAACCGCCGCGACTTCATCCCGGAACTGTCTGACTTTATCATGTTTGATCGGAGGATTATCCTGAATAAATCCGATCCGAAAATCCGGGGCCGGGTTGGTCTCCCGGGTCAAAATCGTTTTAACTCCGGGAAGTTTACTGGCCTGGCTGATATCAATATTCTTAATAATCGCGTGGGCGTGTTCACTGCGTTTGATCTTGCCGTAGAGCATGTTTGGCACGGTGATGTCGTTAATATAGGCGGCCTGGCCGTTGATCTTCTCAGGCGCGTCCATTTTTGCCAGGCGTTTGCCGATGAAGTTGTTTTTCCGCATAGTTCTAGACCTGCTCCTTCATTGCGGCCTTGACTGCGGCAATAATCTGGAAATAACCGGTACAGCGACAGAGATTACCGGCCAGAGCCTGTTTGATTTCAGCTTCGGTTACGGTTTCGGGCGCGGTGGGATAGTCATCAATGAAAGCCTTGGCCGACATTATCATTCCCGGCGTACAGAAGCCGCACTGGCTGGCACCGTGGTCAAGGAACGCCTGTTGCAGCGGATGAAATTTACCTTTGTCAGCCAGAGATTCGATAGTTTCGACAATTTTACCGTCGATTTCCAGCGCCGGGAAGAGGCAGCTGTTGATGCCAGCGCCGTTAACCAGAACCGTGCAGGCCCCGCACTCGCCCATGCCGCAACCCTCCCGGGTACCCTGAAGGTTGAAATTGGAGCGTAAAACATCAAGCAGCATTTCGTGCTCTTTAACCCAGGTTTCAACCCGGTCACCATTCAAAATAAAGGATATTTTTATCATTTTAAGGATTGCCTCTCTATCTATTTACCGCTTCTCTCGCGGGCCTGGCGGCAGGCCCGTTTGATATAGGTTTTAACAACTTCAATTTTATGCCAGGCCTGACCGCGCAGATCATCAATCGGACTGATCTCACCGGCGGCAATCTCTCCCGCCTGCGTCAAAGTAGCCTCATCCGGAGTTTTTCCTTTAAGAAAGGCTTCGGTTTTTAAGGCCCGAATCGGGGTCGGGGCCACCGTTGCCAGGCCGATTCTGATATCTGAGAAGGTGCAGTTTTCAGCTAGATTAAGCATGACTCCGACCCCGACATTGGCCAGATCCATGGCTTTGCGTTTCATGAATTTAAGGTAGGTCGAACCGGAACCCGGAGGCTGGATTTCCAGGGTGAAGCTCTTGACAATCTCATCGGCTTGCAGATGAACCTGTTTCGGCCCCTTGAAAAAATCGGTCAGCGGGACAACTCTTTCAATAAGCTGTGCATTGATGATGATTACTGCGGCATTATAGATCAGGAGCGGGGCCGCAGTGTCGGCACCCGGCGAGGCGTTGACGATGTTGCCGCCTAAAGTGGCGACATTGCGGATCTGGGTTGAGGCAAGATTTATGGCTGCATCCTGCAACGCCGGAAATTTTTCTCCGATAAGCTCCGATTTTTCAAGCTCGCGGATGGTCGTGCCG
>JAGGTT010000253.1 GCA_021163565.1 Candidatus Tharpella sp. | reverse complement strand
GCTCAATTATCCCGGGCGGGAGCATCTCTTAGGTGAGGTTGTAAAACGTCTGGCCGGAGCCGGATTCCGGCGGTTTGATCTTAACGGCCTCGATCAGATGGAGCTCTTTTCAGCCCTTGATATTCCCACAGCTGAATTCAGGCTGGCAACCGGGCCTTTTCTGCACGCTACCAACCAGGCCGCCTTAAGTTTTTACGCAGAGCATGGTTTTTCCGCTCTGCATTTGAGTCCAGAACTTGATGAAAACTCGATTAACAGTCTCCGGGCTTTACCTGGAAGCACTTTATGTTTGACCGTATTCAGCTTTTTGCCGCTGCTTATCACCCGGGTGCCCTTAACTCTTGATCGTCGCGGCAAAACCTTTATCTCCAGTCGGCGGGAAGAGATTATCGCTTCTAAACGCGATGGTCTGACGGTCTTAACTTCCGGCACCCCATTTTCCCTGCTCAATCAGCTTAAATCTCTGCGTAATCCTGATATTAACTGTAAAATTATCGATCTGACCTACGCGCCGGATTCCTTTGACCTGCGCCGCTTTCACCATCCGCAGCGTTTTCGGATCGATGATTTAGATACATCCTCATACAATTTCAGCCGTAATCTTATCTGATATTTATGTGAGTATCCAAATTGAAAACGGATTCTGACAGATGGATAAAGTGAAAAGAAAAAGCCTGACGTGTGGGCTGTTATTGATGAGTTTTATTCTTCTGACAGTGCCCTTTGTTGCGTCGGCGGAATCCTATGACTATCCCCTGAAGGATCCGCTGACCGCAACCATATTGTCAACTCCGGTTGCGGATCGAGCCCGGTTGCCGAAAACCATTTCGGCTAAATATTACCAAACCATAGATATCTTTCCCGATCGGGTCATACCCGAGGTCTTCTGGTACAATAACAAACTGCGTTATTCTGTTGCCGCCCATAAGGAGCAGGCACCGCTTATTTTTATGATCGCCGGGACCGGTGCCGGTTATGATTCTGGCAAGATGAAAATGATGCAGAAGGCTTTTTTTCAGGCCGGGTTTCATGTTATCGCTTTAAGTTCTCCGACTCACCCGAATTTTATAGTCGCGGCGTCAAGTTCTCGTATGCCGGGTGATATTAATTCCGATGCAAAAGATCTTTACCGGGTTATGGAGATGATAATTGCCCAAGAAAAACTGCGGCCTTTGGTCAGCGTTTTTTATCTCACCGGCTACAGTCTTGGTGGTTCTCAGGCTGCCTTTATCGCCCAATTGGACGAACAACGTCGGTCGTTTAAGTTCAAAAAAGTTCTGATGATTAATCCAGCTTTGAATATCTTTGATTCCGCCATCAAAATTGATAAAATGTTGGAAGATAATCTTCCCGGCGGCATGGAAGGCCTGGATGCTTTCTACGCAAAGCTGGTACACAATATTACCGTTGCCTATGTTGTCGGTGACTTTGTCGATCTCTCCCACGGATTTTTCTACAGTGCCTATAACGATATCTTGCCGGGGCAGGCGGAAAGAGCGGCCGTGATCGGTATCTCTTTTCGGATATCTCTCTCCAACCTGCTTTTTACCGCCGATGTGATGACTCGCAGCGGTTACATTGTTCCCGCGGAGTTGAATTTGTCCGCTACCGATTCTCTAACTGAATACGCAAAAAGTGTAATCTACAAAAATGGTTTCAGTGAGTACGTTGAAAATATTATCTATCCGGTCTACAGAGCGAAATATCCCGGTTTAAGTTTACGTGAACTTGTCGACAGAAGCAGCCTGCGGGTACTCGAAGAGTATTTGCGAAAAAGTCCTAAGATCGGTCTGGTGACGAACCGGGATGACTTTATTCTGGCAGACGGTGATATTGAGTATTTTCAGAAGATTATGGGGGCGCGGGTGAAAATTTATCCTCGGGGAGGTCACTGTGGTAACATGGGCTATAAAGACAATGTTGTCTATATGGTAAACTTTTTCAAGGAAAGTGGGAAATAGGGTTATGGCCGGAGCAAACCTGAAGCGGTGGTACCTGATTTTGCTGCTGTCTCTTGCCCTTTTATCTGCCGGCGGCTGCGCCGGTGGCTATAATTGCCGACCTGATGCTGGAATCGAATCTCAGTCGGCGCAGGCTCTGGCTGAAGAACCTGCAAAAAAAACTATTGTCAGTCCTCTGGATGCTTACGATCCGTGGGAGTCCTTCAATCGGGAGATGTATAGATTCAACTACTATTTCGACCGCTATCTGTTTTTGCCGGCAGTCAGTGTTTATGAATGGGTATTGCCGGATTATATCGAGGAACGTATTTCAGGGATTTTCAGCAACCTGGGTGAGTTTAATAATCTGCTCAACCATCTGCTGCAGCTTAAAGGTCGGCGAGCCGTGATGAATGTAGGGCGGTTTGCTCTCAATACAACTGTTGGCCTGGTGGGTATGTATGATCCGGCAACCAGATTGGGAATGCCTGAACGTGAAGGGGATTTTGGCCAGACTCTGGGGGTCTACGGGGTCGGGGCCGGGCCCTATCTGGTGCTGCCGGTTCTGGGGCCATCATCGCTGCGTGACACGACCGGACTAGCGTTTGATATGAGTATCCGTATTGTTGTGTGGAACTGGGTGTTTAAGGAATTCTTTGATAATGTCAGCAGTCGTAACGAGTGGAGAATACGAACCTCTGCAGACTTGATTGAAGCAATAGATGCTCGGCATAACATCGATTTTCGCTATTATCAGTCCGGTTCGCCTTTTGAGTATGAGTTGATCCGGATGCTATATCTGGAGAAGAGAAGAATTGATCTGGTCAAATAGGATCGGGGTTTTTCTCTTTCAAGGTACACAAGAGATCTAATTTTCATAAGTTTGTTGCTTGACAAACTGGGAAAGATATAATAGTCAGCTCGTTATAAATTATATTGTTCAGGTGCTCATAAAGAGCCTAACTGGGAATCTCGTGAAATTCGAGGACGGGCCCGCCGCTGTAACCGGGGACGAAAACCACTGTAACCACTGATCGAAGTTGATGACATGATAAACAAACGTCATCAGGGTTGGGAAGGGGTGGTAAGTAGACTGATCCGGGAGTCAGAAGACCTGCCGGAACAAAATAGCCGTCTCTCGTGGCAAACAGAGCCAGGCTTATAGAACCTTTGTGGATAAAATTGGGAATCCCTGGGTCGAAACTTCTGTTTCGGTTCGGGGATTTTTTATTTGCAACTATAAACCTGGGATCAATGCCGGATGAGCGAGGGTCGTCAACCTCAACCTTAAGAGACCAAGGAGCAAGAGATGAAAGAAGGTTACATAATCTATGTTGTCGGAGATGAGCCACCGCACGAAGCCGAACTTAAGACCCTGATTAGCAGCAATAATCTGGATATATTTGAATATTGCATCAGCGGCAACAAGCCGCTTCCCGGTATCTACAGAGCCTACCAGGACCTGCAACTAAAGCGGGTAAGTGCAGTTAACTGTCTCTCTGTACGTTTCAACCGGGAGACCAAAAAATATGATTTTCTTGATCAGGCCATGAGTCTTGATGCGTTTTCCGATATCAGTTTACTCTGTACCAAGTCGGAGTTGGCATCGTAAAAGTATTGAACTGCTGATGGATCTGGAATTCTAAAGCAGTACATAATCTTTAACCGAGTTATCAGAATAGCAGAAGGGCAGGTCGATTTTTTTATGACCTGCCCTTTTTAATCGGGCCGTTTTGGGGAATGGCGCCTTTTTCGGCTTGATTTTGCAGAGATTTATTGTTATTCAAAAGAGTTTCGGGTTTCAGCCGGAGCCGTAAAATTTTTTTGAATATTTTTAATTCAGTCAGGTTTTTGCAATATCTATGGAAATATTACATGATGTAGTCGCTTGGATTGTTCATATTGTTGGTCAATGGGGCTATACTGGGATCGTAGTTATGATGTTTCTTGAATCATCTTTCTTTCCCTTTCCCAGCGAGGTCGTAGTGCCTCCGGCCGGCTACCTGGCCGCCCGGGGCGATATGTCCCTGCCGCTGGTTATTCTGGCCGGGATTGCCGGTAGTATCTTCGGTGCGCTTTTCAATTACGGCCTGGCGGCGGCCTGGGGGCGCCCGTTTTTTATAAAATACGGCCGCTATGTGTTGATCAGTGAGACGAGTCTGAATCGTGCGGATCAGTTTTTTGTCGATCACGGCCATATCTCAACCTTTGTCGGCCGGCTGCTGCCCGGAATCAGGCAGTATATAAGTCTGCCGGCCGGGATATCGCGCATGAATCTGTCACTCTTTACCTTGTTTACCGGCTTAGGTGCCGGAATCTGGGTGATTGTTCTGGCCCTGGTCGGTTATTTCATCGGCAACAATCAGGAGATGGTTGATCGTTATCTGCATCAGATTGTCCTGGCGACGGTTGCGTTTGCCGTATTTCTAGTGGCCGGATATATTTTCTACAATAGGCGCCACAAATCTCGTAAAGATTGATGCTTCAGAGCTGTTTTGTGGATGAATCCGCTATAAATTCCGCCCCTTTGCAAGCTAAGAGTTAATTCATGTCTAAAGTTTCAAACCGGCCTGTTCCGGAAACCGAAGGTTCGACCGGATGGCTTATCCCTTTAGGGTCACTCCTCCTGTTGGCCGCAGTTCTACGTTTAATCGCCCTTTCCCGGGAACCGCTGCTAAATGCCGACGGGATTGTTTATATCTTGCAGGCAAAAGCTTTCTGCTTGGGCCATGCCGATCAATTTCTGGCCGCCTATCCTTATCCGACCAATCTTTCTCTTATGATTGCGGGGCTTTTTCATTTTACGGGTGACTGGATCCTGTCCGGTCAAATGATTTCTCTTTTTTTCAGTCTCCTGACAATCATCCCGTTTTATTTCTTTAATCTTATTTTCTGGCCGCGCCGGACTGCAATTATGGTGGTTGCTCTTTACGTGATTTCACCGGTCTTTGTCGAGCTGGCCGGTGAGATTATCAGGGGGCCGCAATTCTGGTTTTTTCTGGTTCTCGGATGTTGGGGGTTCTGTAGTTTTCTGGAGCGGGAAGATCCTCCCGCTTATCTATTATCGCTGGTTGCCACAGCCTTTATCCTGGCGGCCTGGAGTCGTATTGAAGGATTACTGCCCCTGGTTATCGCGGCCGTCTGGTTGCTGTTTGATGCCCGGGTTCGCAAGATTCGTTATCTGGCGGCCTATTTTCTGCCCGGCTTTCTGTTGCTGATTTTTGCCGGAGGTCTGTTGCTCAGTCACAGCAGCGTGCAGTTTAACCCTTTGCAGATGCTGACTCACGGTGTCGGCGACCGCTTGTTTGATTCATTCGAAAGGTTTCAATGGTTGCGGGAGGCTCTCTCAGAGTTGGGGGATAACCCGCCGCCCGGAATGGCTCCCGGTTTTTTTGATGAGGCGCACACTCTTCTCTGGCTATTAGCTTTGGGAACGACCGGCCATGCAATTCATAAAACTTTCGGGAACCTGTTTTTTCTGATCGCAATCTGTGGTTTTCTGCGTATCGGTGCGGTCGGGCTTGAAAAGATCCGCCGGCCCCGATCCCAGCTGTTTCTATTGCTGCTGATTCTGACCGGACTTTTTTTCATTTACAGCCAGATATTTTTGAACTGGAGCAGTAGCGAAAGGTTTGTTGCCTTAATCTATTTTCCAGTTCTGGTTTTCTCTGGCTACGGGTTTAACCGGTTGTTTTTCTTCTGGCAGAAAATCCGATCCGGTTCGGGCCGGATTTC
>JAGGTT010000010.1 GCA_021163565.1 Candidatus Tharpella sp. | reverse complement strand
TTGCTTTATGGTCTAAGTGACGAAATTCATCAATATTATGTTCCAAATCGTGAATTCTCCTGGATGGATCTGCTGGCCGACGGGGCCGGCGGTTATTTCGGGGCGCGTATCTGGATGATTTTAATGGGTGTCTCGAAAAATTAGAATTTTTTCTCAAGTACAAGGCAGGTTCAAATTTTAACCGCAAGAATACAATTAGTATTTTGAGGATTAAAATTTGAACCTAACGCAGTAATTGGGGGAAAAGGCAATTTTTCAAGGTACCCTAATGGAAAAGAAGAGATTATGATTGACTTACATACACACACAATTTTCAGTGATGGGGTGTTGGTGCCGGCGGAGATGGCCCGGCGGGCGCAGGTTTTAGATTACAAAGCTCTGGCATTTACTGATCATGTCGATTTTTCCAATCTCGATTTTGTGCTGCCCCGGCTGATTTCACTTTGTCGGGCGATTGCGGCTGAGATGGAAATGGTTCTGCTGCCGGGGGTTGAGCTGACCCATATCCCGCCGGCTCTGATTGCTGACGGAGTCAAAAAGGCTCGTGATCTGGGAGCCGCTGTGATTGTAGTTCATGGTGAGACTCTGGTTGAACCGGTGGCCGCCGGTACGAACCGAGCCGCGATTGCAGCAGGCGTTGATATCCTGGCTCATCCCGGCCTGATTACTCTTGACGATGCTCGGTTGGCGGCTGAGAATGGAGTTTTTCTGGAGATTACCACCCGTCCCGGTCACGCTCTGGCCAACGGTCATGTTGCGAAAACTGCAAAAGCTGCCGGAGCCGGATTACTGCTTAATAACGATGCCCATACGCCGGCTGACCTGATGTCGTTGGCACAGGCGGAAAAAATTGCTTTCGGAGCCGGGATTGGGGCCGAAGAGTGGCAGCAGATGCGGCGTAATGCCCAAGCCTTAGTGGAGCGGAAAAATGCCGCAAGATAATACTCTCGAAGATAATATACTGCTGGCGAATAAATTTAAGGCAGAAATCGGTACCGTCAGCTGGTCCTGGCTGCGGCCCCATGAAAAACGTAAAAGTCTTTTTTTAGTTGCTTCCGCACTCGATCTGGTTGAGGTCGCCGTTGTTGTAGCCGAAGATAAAACCGCTCGGGTTAATGCCTGGCTTGATGATGGTGATCTGCTTCATCCCTCCCTGGAACAGGTGGCAAAATGGGAGAGAGAGGGCGGTCTTTTCTCGGGAATAATTGTTAAACCGTATGTTTTCTTTAAGGAACTCAAAGAGTGATTGCCGTTTTTCAAGGTACCCTATACTAATACTGCAAAAGGATTGAATATTTTACAAAATGGCAAAAATAGATAAAATCAGAAATATCGGCATTGCCGCGCATATTGACGCGGGCAAGACCACGGTTACCGAACGGATTCTCTTTGTCACGGGTAAGACCCATAAGTTAGGTGAGGTGCATGATGGCACCGCGGTGATGGACTGGATGGATCAGGAGCAGGATCGCGGAATTACAATTACCTCGGCCGCGACTAACTGTGATTGGAGAAAGCATACGATAACCATTATCGACACTCCCGGACATGTCGATTTTACTGCGGAAGTTGAACGCAGCCTCCGGGTTCTGGACGGCATGGTTGCGGTTTTCTGCGCTGTCGGCGGGGTCGAACCGCAGTCGGAAACGGTCTGGCATCAGGCTGATCGTTATCATGTGCCAAGGGTAGTTTTTATCAACAAGATGGATCGTTTAGGCAGTAATTTCGACCAGGTCGTAGAACAGCTTGAAAAGAAACTCGGCGCCCGGCCGGTGCCGATTCAGCTGCCAATCGGCAGTGAGTCAGATTTTGTCGGCCATGTTGATCTTATCGCCGATAAAGCGCTCTACTGGGATGACGACGCCGAGCTGGATTTTCGTGAGGCGGAAATTCCCGAGGCCATGAATGAAGTGGTAGCCAGTGCCCGTCAACAACTCTGGGAGGCGGTGGCTGACGGTGATGATGAACTCTTAGAGCTCTTTTTAGAGGGTGAGGCCCTGCCCCGGGAACGGGTGGTTGAGGTCTTGCGCCGAATGACTATCGCTAACGAACTGGTGCCGGTTCTCTGCGGTAGCGGGCTTAAAAACAAAGGGATTCAGTCGCTTCTGGAGGCGGTAGTTGATTATCTGCCCTCTCCGGCCGAGATGCCGCCGGTTGTCGGCCTGCATCCGGAAACCGGGGCCCCGGTTGAACGCAGCGCCAAAAACAGCGAGCCTTTGACGGCAATGCTTTTCAAAGTGGCGATGATGGAAGGGCGGCGCCTGGTTTTTTTGCGGATCTATTCCGGAACCTTAAGTGCCGGTCAGGAGATATTCAACCCGCGTCTCAAGAAGAAAGAGAAAATCGCCAGACTTTTTCAGATGCAGTCGCACAAAAAAAACCGCATTGAGAAAGCCGGGGCCGGAGATATCGTCGTGGCAATGGGGATTAAGCTCTCAGCCACCGGAGATACCCTCTGTCCGGCATCCGATCAGATAATTTTGCCGGGTATGGAGTTTACGGCTCCGGTAATCTCGGCGGCGATCGAACCGCACCGCAACAGTGATCTTGATAAACTCTGGGACAGCTTGGCTAAATTGGCCGATGAGGATCCCACCTTCTGCATGAAGATGGATGAGGATACCGGTCAGGTAGTGATTTCAGGTATGGGTGAGCTCCATTTAGAGATCATCCATGAACGTTTGCGACAGGAGTTTAATCTTGACAGCAATCTGGGTAAACCTCAGGTTCTCTATCAGGAGACGGTGACGAAGGCGGCCCAGGTAACGGCTGAATTCGAACGGATTGATGAAGAGGAGAAAGAGCGTCAATTTGCACGTTTGACCATTGCTGTAGCACCGCGAGAGCGGAGTTCCGGTAACTTGGTGAAATGGGTCGGTCAGGCCGGAGAGATTCTCTCCAATAACTTTCAGAAAACAGTGGTTGAAGGGTTGTATGAGGTTTTAAGCTCCGGCCCGGTTCAGGGTTATCCTCTGATTGATGTTGAACTTAAGATTGTTAAAGTTGAGGGTGAATCCGGTGATTTTACCAAAGTCGCCCTCAAGGTCGCCGGTGCTAACGCCGCCCGCCAGGCTCTGGAAGCGGCCTCTCCGGCTCTGCTTGAGCCGATTATGAAGACGGAAATTACTGTTCCGGAAGAGAACTTGGGAGATGTTATCGGCGAGCTTAACAGCCGTGGCGGCAAGATCCTCGAGATTGACAGCCAGGAGATTCTTAGCCGGGTGACCGCGGATGTGCCTTTGCAGCGTCTTTTCGGTTATACCACCGCACTTCGTTCCGCAACTAAAGGCCGGGGCAGTTTCGCGATGAAATCATCGCGTTATGATACTATGATTTAAGGTTTTATCCATGTCGGTGAAGAAAGAACAGGCTCAGCTTAAACATCTGCGCGATAAGATTGATGATCTTGATCATCAGTTGATCGATCTTCTGGCCCGGCGCCAGGAGGTGGTTGAGGAAGTGGTTGCCTTTAAGAAAGAGCATCAGTTGTCGGTTTACCATCCCGCCCGGGAAGCGGATATGATCGATGCCCGGCGTGACCACGGTCGGAAAGTCGGACTTGATGCCGATTATATGGAGGAAGTTTTCCGTAATATAATGCGCTATTCGCGCTCAGTGCAGACGGCGGAGATATCCCGGGTCGGTGTGCGCCCCGGTGCCGGCATTCTGATTGTCGGCGGCGCCGGTGAAATGGGGCGGCTTTTTAAACGCTGGTTTGAGGCTTCCGGTTACCGGGTCGAGATCCTTGAGGTTGATGACTGGGACCGGGTGGCTGAACTCTGTGAGAATATTGATCTGGCTTTAATCAGTGTGCCGATTGATAAGACGGTAGCAATTATTGAAAGAATCTCGCCCTATCTGCCGGCAGAGTGTATCTTGGCTGACCTGACCAGTGTAAAAAGTTTAAGTGTCAAGGCGATGTGTGATAACTTTGCCGGCCCGGTTCTGGGACTGCACCCGATGTTCGGTCCTGATACCCGGAGTATGGAGCGTCAGATTGTGGTTGTAACTCCAGGCCGTGAGCGGATTGAAGACCGCTGGGTGGCCGAGCAATTTGCCGTCTGGGGCGCGGTAATCGTTCGCTCCGAGGCTGACGAACATGATGAGATTATGGCTGTAGTCCAGGCCTTACGCCACTTTGCCACGTTTACCTTCGGTCGTTTCCTCTATCAGCATCGGATTGATCTTAAGCGTACACTCGAATTTTCCAGCCCCATCTACCGGCTTGAGCTTGATATGGTCGGTCGGCTCTTTGCTCAGGATCCGGAACTCTACGGTGAGATCATATTTGCGACCCCGGAGCGTCTTGAGCTTTTGCGCGAGTATCTCGAAAGCGTCAAGAATAACCTTGATATCATCAGCGGACATGACTTGGATGACGGTTCCGGCCGGGAAAAATTTATTCGTGAATTTAATAAAATTGCCACCTGGTTCGGCCCATTCAGTGACCAGGCCATCCGTGAGAGCGGCTATATGATTAATAAGCTGATTGAACGGTTTTAGGGCTTGGATTTTCGCCGGGGAGTTGGGATTTAAGGGGATTTTTTGATAATTTTAGCCTGGGGTAAGAGGTTGTGGCCAGAATCCGGGTAGGTGATATTGATCTCTATTATGAGATGAGCGGGCAGGGCGAACCGCTGATTTTTATCCACGGGCTCGGATCTTCAAGCCGTGACTGGGAATATCAGGTTGCATACTTCGCCGGCAGTTTCAAGACGCTGGTTTTTGATCTGCGCGGTCACGGGCGCTCGGATAAGCCGGCCGGGCCGTATAGTATGCAACTTCTGGCGCAGGATACGGCCGCTTTAATTAAGGAACTGAAACTTGAACCGGTGTGTCTGGTCGGGATTTCATTAGGCGGTATGGTGGCTCTGCAACTGGCACTCGATTCGCCGGAGCTGGTGAAAAGTCTGGTGCTGGTTAATACGGTTTCCGAAGTTCCAGTCAGAACTCTGAAAGAGCGCTTTGAACTTAAACTCCGGCTTACGGTTGCGGCCCTGCTAGGTATGCGGTATTTGGGTAAACTGTTGGCTAAAAGGCTTTTTCCGAAGTCGTCACAGCAGTCAATCAGAGAACTTTTTGTCGAGCGCTGGGCTGAAAATGACCCGGCCTCCTATCGCGCCGCACTCCAAGCTGTAATCGGCTGGAGTGTCACCGATAAACTGGATAAACTTGATATCCCGCTCCTGGTAGTTGCGGCCGAGTACGACTATATACCACTTTCAGCCAAAGCCTCAATTGTTGATCTGGTCAAAAATGCTGAATTGTTGGTGATCAAGGACAGTCGCCACGGAACTCCGGTTGATCAGCCCGAGGTTTTTAACCGGGTTTTAAGTGACTTTCTTGCCCGATGTCAGGGATAATTTTTTTTGAATATATATTTCGTAGTATCATTCAGCTGTGTTGGAGGGTCGTATGATTACACGTGTGCCGGCGGTTGCCGGCAGTTTTTACCCCGGATCTCCGGATCTGCTCCGGCGTGATATTGAAGGTTATTTAAGTCAGAAGCACCCTCCTGCCGGGGCCGAAATTAAGCCGAAGGCTTTGATTGTGCCCCATGCCGGCTATTACTATTCCGGGGCGGTCGCGGCGGATGCCTACCGGCTGGTTGCAGGCGAAGAATTTGATCTGGTGGTTATCCTGGCTCCTTCCCATCACCACTATTTTACCGGAGCTTCAATTTACAGCATCGGCAACTATGAGACTCCTTTAGGTGAGGTTAAGGTTGACTGTGAGTTGGGCGAAAGTCTGATCGCGCAATATCCGGCGATCAATTTTATTGCCGAAGCCCACCGTCAGGAACACTCTTTAGAGGTACAGCTGCCATTTCTGCAGGTGGTACTCGGTGATTTTATGATGCTGCCGCTGATTTTAGGAGAGCAGAGTTGGGGTATGGCTGAAAATCTGGCGGAAATTATCGCAGATCTGGCCCGTAACCGGCGTCTGCTGCTGATTGCCAGTACTGACCTTTCCCATTTTCATGACGCCGAAACTGCCGAATTTCTGGATCGGCAGATAGTGGATGCGGTGGCAGCCTTTGATCCTGCGGCCTTCTGGTCTCTGATAGAAAATCGTAAGGCTGAGGCCTGCGGGGCCGGGCCGCTTCTAACCGTAATGCAGGCCGCTTTGAAACTGCGAGCCCGGCGGGCAGAAATTCTGACCTATCGTCATTCCGGCATGGTCAGCGGTGATAATGACCGGGTGGTCGGCTATCTGGCCGCAGCCCTCTATTGATCTGGAGTTGAATTTATGAGTCAAAAAGAGAATGATTTCGGTCTCAGTGCCGAAGAGAAAGAGTATCTGCGGAATCAGGTTGAAGAGACTATTAAAGCGCGGCTCGGTCGTGAAGCATTGCCGGATGATGTGCCGGAGAGTGCCATTCTGCAGGAGAAACGCGGTGGTTTTGTGACCCTTAAAAAGAGGGGGAAATTGCGCGGCTGTATCGGTTATATTGAAGCCTGGAAACCGCTCTATCAGACGGTGCGGGAGATGGCCCTGGCGGCGGCATTTGATGACCCCCGGTTTCCGCAGCTGGATATTGCGGAGCTCCCTGAACTGGAGATTGAGATCTCGGTTTTAACCCCTCTGCGCGAGATTGATGATCCTGAGATTATCGAGGTCGGCCGGGACGGTTTACTGATTCGACACGGCAGCTCATCCGGACTGCTGCTGCCCCAGGTCCCGGTTGAACAGGGTTGGAACCGCGAGGAATTTTTAGCCCACACCTGTATGAAAGCCGGTCTTGCTTCAGATTGCTGGCGCCGTTCCGGATGCCATCTGTTCATCTTTTCGGCCGATATTTTTTAGGGTACCTCGAAAAATTGCCTTTTCACCCTAAAGGGCACAAGTCCCCAATTGTTGCGTTAGACTCGCGCCGTCCTATCTGAATCTGTCATCTGCTTTCCTGGTGGCCACGGTCTTACTGGTTCGCTCAAGCCAGCCTGTTCTGACCTTGATCTGGTCATCGAATTTCGGTACATACGGCTTGATGTCGAGAAGGAGTATGCTGTCCCTCCCCTCTCAACCCGGGAATATCAAAAGACTGTCCGGCTTTACCCGAAGCAAGGAGGGGAATACTCCGCTTACGCAAGCAATGTTTCCAGGCGTTGCAATAAGCCAGGCAAACGGCCCTCCACAACCAGCCAGACACTGCCAATGTCCACGCCGAAGTAATGGTGAATAAGAACATCGCGCAACCCGGAAATTTGTTTCCATGGGACATCGGGATGCTCACTACGGAAGGGTGGGCTGAGATTCTTGACTGCTTCACCGATAATCTCGAGGTTTCTGATCACTGCGTCCTGAATCATTTTTGTTGCAAAAAACTCCTCACGGCCATCTACGGTATAGGCCTCGATATCCTTGATAGCGCCAACTATGTGACGCAGGTAAACCAAGTCATCTTTCATAGCGGTCTTGCCTGACTGAGAATAGTTTTACGCAGGTAAGGACTAAGCCCCTTTTCCGTCACCACATCCACCCTACGACTGATACGCTCCTCAAGCTCTTGTTTGAACCCGATCAGATCAAGGAGGTCGCGCCCTTGTTCAAGGTCGACCAAAAGGTCGAGATCACTGTTATCATCGACATTACCATCGGCAAAGGAGCCGAAAACCCGAATTTTTCTCGCTCCATACCGATCCGCAATTTTAAGAATGGACGGTGTATATTGTTGTAAGGTTGCCTTAATCATGATTAGAGACCTCTTCAATTCTTTTCTGAGCTATACAACGGCCAGTTTACAACCAAGGGCCTCTACCACCTTTTTGACAGTCTCAAATTTAGGTGAACTGCCTTGGTTTAGGGCTTTGTAAAGATTCTGCCGGCTTAGATTGGTTTTTCGGGCAATTTCACTCATGCCCTGAGCCTTAGCAATATCACCAAGGGCACGTTGAAAACCATCAATACCATTTTCTTCCAGCATTACTTGAAGATATTCTTTCATCATTTCAGGACTGTCGAGAAACTTACTTGCATCCCATTCGCTTATTGTCACTGTCATTTTTTCACCCCATAATTTTTTTCGCTTTTTCGATGTCATCTTTCTGTGTAGACTTGTTTCCACCGCAAAGCAGAATAATAACCGTTTTGCCCTGGATTGTTGTAGTAAATCCGATAGCCAGAACTAAAGAAAAAACGCATTTCAAACAAGTTTTGGCCAAGGGTTTTTTACGTCACCCATATTCCCCTGTTCCATACGGTAAATTCTCGCCATTATTCGGTTAACAGCCACTTTGTCTTTCAATCCACTTAGCCATTGATCAAAGATACTGGTTGTTTTGATTTCAAATTTCATAGAATAACTGTCGCATAAAAGAGACGGAATGTCAAGGATGAAGAAAGTATTTGAATTGATAAGTTGATTAAATGTGAAGGTTCGGCCTGATCAGGTACTAAGGCTTTCCAACGACCTGCATCAGCCGCCGCGCCAAGATGCCCAAAGAAAAAAACGGGCGGCTATTCGCGGTCGGATGAATGCTTTTGTTCGGTGCTTCCTTGCCGATAAAACTGTTGCAGGAAAAGTGGCTACAATTTAATTTTACTCCGACCCCATTTAAATTCGATTTAAATTACCATTTAAATTCCCCATTTAAATTGCGACCCCATTTAAATTGCGAAATAGCGCCCATGCCGAGACAACTTCCAGCGCCGGTCATATCAATAAAAGATCAACGCGGGGATATTGGCTTCCGCCCCCTTATTTTCACTTAAAGGTTAGGGCGGTATTTATGCTGCACACCTTTAATAAAATTACGTAATATCTGATCTTGACAGG
>JAGGTT010000060.1 GCA_021163565.1 Candidatus Tharpella sp. | reverse complement strand
GGGCCCAGGCACGGCTGAGTTCGGCCTTGCGCGAGGAGGCTGAATTCCTCAACCTTGCCGATGGGGTCAGGGAGAGGCTTGCAAAACTTGACTCGGCGACGATTCACCGCCTGCTCGGCTACCGGCCCGGGAGCGGGTTCCGTTATAATCATGATAATCTTCTCCCGGTTGATCTTCTGATTATTGATGAAGCCTCAATGGTGCCTTTGACTCTGATGACCAATCTGTTTGCGGCCCTGCCCGGCGAATGCCGGGTGATCCTGCTCGGAGACCGGCAGCAACTGGCTTCGGTTGAGGCCGGAGCGGTACTCGGAGATCTGAGCCCAACTGGTGCGGAAAATCTGTTTTCAGAAAGTTTTGCAGCTGATCTGGCTTTTTTGACTGGGAATTCGTTCGCCGCCTTACAATCTGCCGCAGTACCGACTTCAGGTCCGTCTCTTTTTAATGATCATATAATTGAGCTTAAAAAAAGTTACCGTTTTGCGGCAGGTTGTGGTATCGCTAAGTTGCAGCAGGCAATTATGGCTCCGGCGCCAGAGGTGAAAAGCCGCTTGGCCGACATCTTGAACCATGATCCTAGCGGCGAGGTCAGTATTGCTCATCTCTTCGGGACTGATGCGGGAGGTGAGGAGCCGCTGGCGTTGCGGCTACGGGAAATTGAAATTGATTTTGCGGGTCGATCAGTGCCTTTCAGGAGTTATCTTGAAGCCCCTGATCTTGATACCGCTTTTGCTATGTTTGAGAGCTTTCGTCTGCTCTCACCGTTGCGGCGCGGCCCTTTCGGGGTTGAGAATCTGAACCGGCTCATGGCCCGGGCGGTTGGTGGTGCAGGGTTTGGCCGGTACGACAAAGGGTATCCTTTGATGATTACCCGAAATGCATCACGGCTTAATCTTTATAACGGTGACACCGGTCTGGCCTGGCCTGATTCAGAAGGTCGTCTAAGGGTCTGGTTCAAGCGTGCCGACGGCAGTTTCACAGCTTTTACACCCCTACAGTTGCCGGCTCACGAAAGTGCTTTTGCCACCACTGTTCACAAGGCTCAGGGCTCCGGTTTCCAGAGGGTCGTTCTTTTGTGGCCAGATGCAGGCAGCGCCCTGTTGACCCGGGAGATGCTTTATACCGGGATAACCCGCGCCGCCCGGCATCTGGAAATATGGTTGCCGGCGGTCGGCTCTTTTGACTCTTTAGTTGCGGCTTGTGCGGTTCAGGTGAAACGCTCAAGCGGTCTTTTGCAGGCGCTTAAAAGGATGGTATGAAACGACGATTTTTCAGCTCTGATTTTTTCCTGATAGTGTTGGTGCTGACTTTTTTTGTCGGTGGCATCTGCTTTGTTGTCTATGAACCGGATAAAGATGAGGCAAAAGCCGGGGCGCGGGTTGCGGCTGATTCTTCGGTTAACGTTGTTCAATCCGGCAAGAAGTCCGCGAGAGAACCCAAATCGGTGACAACTGCTGACATTAAAAGTTCTGACCAGGTTAAAGTTGCGGCTCAGGTACCTGCCGATTCTGTAAAAGTTAATACTGAAGGGTGGCAGGAGACGGCTGGGGCGGCTCCCGGAGCCGCGGATTTCGGTGTTGAAGGAGTTGTGTTTTCTCTTGCATCCGGTCTGCCTTTGGCCGGCTGTAAAGTAAGTTTTGCCGGGCATGAAGCAACCACTGATGAGCGGGGTGAATTTCATCTCTGGCTTGATGCTGGGGCCGGGGCTTTGCAATTTACTTATGCCGGTGCCAAAAAGGTGCAAATTAAAAATTTTGACATCAGTGCGGGTCATGGTCTGGCTCATTTTGATATTTTCCTTGATGATTCCGGCCGGGCCGGAGCCGGTCGGATTGAGGTTAACGGAGTCAGCGGTCGGGTCTACAGCCGCTCGAGCGGGGCTCCTCTGGCCGGGGCGCGGATAGTTCTCGGTAGCCGGCGTGGGGTTACTGATGGGGCCGGTTTTTTTGAAATATGGGGCAATGACACCGCTCTGTTGACGATGGTGGTTTCGGCTCCCGGTTATATTGGCGAGATGGTTTCCGGGATTGAATTTGAGAATCAGACTAATCCCTTTTTTTATGAGATTTCTCTGGATCGGGAGAGCTCCGGGAGCGGTCGCAGACATCTCGCTCTAGTCGGTATCGGTGCCCGGTTGATTGAGAGTGAGGCCGGTTATGAAATAGCTGACCTTTTAGATGATTCACCCGCTGTTCTTGAAGGTCTTACTCCCGGAGATCGGCTGATCGCGGTTGATAACCTCGCGGTTGATGATTTTTCTCTGCGCGAAGTAGTAGAACTTATTCGGGGTCAGGCGGGCCAGCCGGTTACCTTGATGGTTGAAAGAGATGGAACTTTTCTGGAATTTACCTGTATTCGGCAGCGAGTTATTTATTGACTGACAATCCCTGATTTGAATTGATTTAGGGACATCTGCCTCTCTTTTTATCCGGTTCAGATATTTTTTCGCAAAAAACATTGACAGTTGAAAGATGCGTATGCTATTTTTCATTTAGAGCTTGAAAACCTTTTTATTTATAGAAAATAGGAATCTTTTAAGGTTTGAGTGGTAACAAAGGGTATCGAACCGGGGAAAAACCGTATCGTTACGGTTGCCAGGAATACTCTCTGGAGATGCAGCTTCTGCAGCTTAAAAAGAGAGAGTTGCTGGTGACCGACTTGCAGGTTCGAAAACAGCTTGCAGCCAGGATAGAAGAGATTGAAATTCTTCTCGGGATGTAGGTCGATAACCTCTGCGCGGCTCCGGGTCTGCCGGGCTCTGCAGATTTTAAGAGTTTTTTAGTAGGTTTTTATGGAAAGTGAATTTGAGAGTTTTGCCCTTCTGGAAAAAAAGACCTTAGAGTTAGGTCGGCGTTATCGGGAGGTTTTGGAAGAGCGTAATAATTTGCGGCAGAAGCTTGAACAGCAGGCTTTAAAACTGACCGAACTGGAAAATAAGGTTGGCAGCCAGGAAGATCTTTTGCAAGCAGTTGATAGTAAGATGGTTGATTTGCTTGGTGAGATTGACAAATATCTGCCGCAGGATAATCATAATACTGGTAGTGCCCAGGTTTTGCCGGGAATGCATGGGAGCTGAGAAAAAAAGTATTACGTTGACGATTCGAGGGCGGAAATATCCGCTTCGAACTGAGGCTGACAGTCAACGGCTGGAACAGGTCGTTGAGCTGGTTACGGCCAAGCTTGATGAACTTGATCTGCAATCTTGTACGAAATCCGGGGTCGCAATATCCGACATGAGACTGGTAATGCTAGCCCTTTTGAATGTTGCCGATGAATGCCTGACCCATCGACAGAGTCTTGGAGAGATAAAAGAGCGGGCTGACAGCTTAAGTGCTGAACTCTCGCCTCTGTTGGGCAATGATTCCGGGTCAATTGAACTAAGTGAGGTTATATGAGGTTTTCTCCCCTGAGTTATGCGTGATAAGTGATCGTTTTTTTGAGCCAACACCTTTAACTGATAAGGGTGATCGCTTAGATTTGGTGTGTACTGCTCTTCGCGAGTGGTTCTGAAGAATCTATGGTCACCTATTACTTAGACTAAGGTTCAAAGAAAGCACCTACACGGTAAACTGGGGGGGACTGAAAGGGATGACCGGTTATTCGGGTTGTTCCGACAGTACCGTCAGGTTATGTGTCAACATGGCCTGACGGTCTGTTTAGTAATTTACAGATTATTTTCTTGTAAAAAATGAAAATAATCTGATAAAGGTTACTTGCTTGCGGAGAGCGTCCGCATTAGCGTTTTTTAGCGGGTTCCAGTACTTGTTGATTGAGAGATTAAGCTTGTGCTGAATTGCCCGATTTAGATATTCTCGATCAGAAAACGGAAGAGTGCCTTGAGGGTCTATATTGAATAGATTTTGTCAGGGTGGATGTGCAATAGAGTCTGTTACTCAGCAATTTATGGCGATGTTTGCTAGCATTTAGGATGTGAGTTTTATAAGAGCGGTCTTGGGTGTAAAATTACTCTTGATTTCTTGAATTGTGTCACTTTTCTTAAAAAAAGGGGTTGTTAAACTCTATAAATATTGCTGATTCTAGATAATCTGTAGGCTTAAAAGCCACACCTATGGGGTCGCCTCTGTGACCTGGCTTTTAGGCTGAGACTGGTAAAAGTCTATTGGGGGGTTGGTTTCTTCCTCCCCTCGATTTTTGACCTTTCTCCACAATCCTTCCTGTTTCTTTATTTCGGGTAATATCCAGATTTAACTATCTATCAAGCCGTGTCGTGATTGCGCGAGGCGGATAATTTTCCACGGTTTTTCAGTGGAACGCCATGGTCGGGTTGTTTGAATTTTTCTTCAAGCCTGCGACCGGGTGCAAATAATGGGGTCAAAAACATGGAAGTATCTGTATTGACAGCTATTGCTATAGCTTTGGGGGCGATAGTCATAAGCTGTTTTGTCTATCGAAAATTTCTTGAAAAAGGTCTTGATGTCTCCCGCAAAGAGGCGGAGCTGCTTTTAAGTGAAGCTCACAAAGAGGCGGAGCTGCTGCGTAAAGAGGCAACCCTGCAGGCCAAAGACGTGGTTTTGAAGGCCAAGTCGGATTTTGAAACAGATATGGCGGAGCGGCGTAAAGAGATTCAGGTTCTAGAAAAACGTCTGGTCAATAAGGAAGACAGTCAGGAACGTCGCAGTGAGAATCTGGACAAGAAGGATAGTGACCTTGCCCGGCGTGAGCAGAGTTTAACTCAGCGTGAGAAAAACATTCAGGTCAAAGATGAAGAAGTTCAGAAAATTTTACAGCAGGAACGGGATAAACTTGAAGCTATTGCCGGTTTGACTCAGACGGAAGCTAAAGAAAAACTGATGCAGCTGATGGAGGATGCGGCCAAGCACGAATCCGCTAAACGGGTAAAGCAGATTGAGGATGAGGCCAAAGAGACGGCCGAAAAACGTGCGGTTAAGATTATTGCGCAAGCGGTTCAGCGTTATTCCGGTGATTACGCGACCGAGCGAACAGTCTCGGTGGTTCATCTTCCGGGAGATGATATGAAGGGTCGCATCATTGGTCGTGAGGGTCGTAATATCCGGGCCATCGAAGCGGCTACCGGAGTCGATCTGATTATTGATGATACTCCCGAAGCAGTTATTGTTTCTTCGTTTGATCCGGTACGCCGGGCGTTGGCGAAGAATGTGCTCGAGCGTTTGATTGCCGACGGCCGTATCCATCCGGCCCGGATTGAGGAGATTGTTAAAAAGGTTCAGACTGAGATTGATCAGACGATTAAAGAAGCCGGTGAAAAGGCGATCTTTGATCTGGGTATGCACGGCATGAATCCGGAACTTGTGCGTATGATCGGCCGTTTGAAATATCGTACCAGTTATACTCAGAATATTTATGAACATTCACTTGAAGTCGCTTTTATCTGCGGGATGATGGCGGACGAGCTCAAACTGCCTAACAAGATGGCACGGAGGGCCGGGCTTCTGCATGATATAGGTAAAGCTGTCGATCATGAGATTGAAGGTTCACATGCGGTTATCGGGGCTGATTTTGCCCGCCGTTATGGGGAAGCTCCGGAAATCGTACAGGCGATCGAAGCCCATCACGGTGACGTTGAAATTAAATATCCCCTCGATGTTCTGGTGCAGGCTGCCGATTCACTCTCCGGGGCGCGGCCCGGGGCTCGGAAAGAGATGTTGGATGCATATATCAAGCGGCTTGAAGCTCTTGAAGAGATCGGTAACTCTTTTAAGGGAGTTGAGAAAACTTTTGCTATTCAGGCGGGTCGTGATGTCAGAGTGATGGTCAACCACGAAGATATCTCGGATGAGGATGCGGTGGTTCTGTCTCGTGACATCGCCAGTAAAATTGAGAAAGAGATGACCTATCCCGGTCAGATCCGGGTAACGGTCATTCGTGAAACCCGGGCTTTCGGGATTGCAAAATAGAGCTGCTATCAGATATTGAGGAATATTTTTGGTCAAGTTACTTTTCATCGGTGATATTATAGGTCGACCTGGTCGCCGAGCGGTGGCCTCTTTGTTGCCCGATCTTAATGCCGAGCATGGCTTCGATTTGATAATTGCCAACGGCGAGAATGCGGCCGGCGGGTTCGGAATTACTCCTAAGATTGCGGAAGAACTTTTTGGTCTGGGGATTGACGTTCTTACCAGCGGAAATCACATCTGGGATCAGAAAGAGATTGAGGTTTATCTGCGCGAGGATAACCGGCTTTTGCGTCCAGCTAACTATCCGGTTGGCGATCTGGGTCGGGGGTCACTGGTTTTAACGCTTGATCAGCGGCCGCAGATTAAGATCGGAGTGTTGAACCTTGCGGGCCGGGTTTTTGTCGGACCGGCTGATTGTCCCTTCCGGATTGGCCGCGAACTGGTTGAAAAGTTAAAGACTGAAACAGATATCGTGGTGGTTGATTTTCATGCTGAAACAACCTCGGAGAAGAATGCATTAGCTGTCTATCTGGATGGTCAGGTATCTCTTTTTGTCGGCACCCACACCCATGTTCAGACTGCGGATGAGAGAATCCTGCCGGGCGGTACTGCTTATATAACTGATGTCGGCATGGTTGGTGGTCGTAATTCGGTTATTGGAATGAATGCGGATCGGGTGATTAAAAAATTTCTTGATGGCAAGCCGCAGCGTTACGAGGTCGAAAAGAGTGAGCCCTGGTTTTCTGCGGTTGTGGCTGAGATCGATGAGAGCAGCGGAACTGCCCTGTCGATTCAGCGGCTGCATATTCCGGCTTGATTGTGTATTTTCAAGAGATATTTTAAGAAGGGTGGTTTTTTAACCACCCTTTTTTATTGGTTGTTGTCCTTGAAGGCCTCCTGCAGCTGTTTTGAAAGTTCTTCCAGTTCAGTTGCGTACCGGGTGGCGGCTTCCCGGTCGTCACCGTTAAGCTGATCATGATATTTCAGATTTGCCTGAGTACTGGCCAGAAGATCGGTGAAGAACGTCATGCTCAAATCCCGGCATTCATCCATATGGTGGTGGATGAGGGCGAATTTAAGTTGTTCCCGGTAATTTCTGAGCCAGCGCGGCAGCTCTTTGAGAGCTGCCTTTTTTATTTGCTGATTGTATTCTTGAGCGAGCGTAAGTTTTCGCCGGAAACGGACAAACTTGCTACCCAGCAGCTGGGCCAGATTACAAACTTTGTCAATTATACCAAAACGTTCCTCGGCCTCGCTGCTTAAGGTGAACAACGGTATCTCACCGCCGATTTTTACCGGCAGCGGTAGCTCATTCTGATCGAGCTCGTCGTTTGTTACAAAATTTTCACAGATTATAAAGAGCGGAGCACAGCCTTTAAGCAGACGCCGGTTGATCTCGGAATGGAGGGTCTCTAAAAACCTTAAAGTGGCGAGTGTCGCTGTTTCCTGAAGCCGGGCCGGCACTGTAAGCTGAAAGTGGTTGTCGATAATCCGCATCGGTGTCAATGGGTTACGGCTTTTTTTCGGTAGTTGATCGAGCGGGGCCTCATAAGCGGAAATAATCTGTTCAAGCTGCCGTCTGAGACTTTTTTCTTTAGTGCTGTCAAGCCAGTGGCTGATTTCGCTGTAGCAGAACTTTTCAACCTCATTGCAGACTCCGGTGATGATGCGCCCGGTTTCGTTGAGAACGGCCTCAATTTTGTGGCGATCTTCATCCTGGCGGCTTAAATCTGAATTTAATGATTCATCCATCTGGGCCAGTCGCTTGAACTCGTTATCAAGCAGGCGTCGGGTGTTGTTGTAGACCTGTAACAGCCGTTTGTCACTATGTGCCAGCAAAGCCTTGCCGGCTTCATTACGACCCAGATCCAGCAGTCGGTCAAGAAATTGCCGGGCTCCGAGATCGGAAATTTCAAGTTTTTCCTGCTCTTCCTGCCAGGCTTGAAGGCGACGTTTGCTGGCCGCGTTAAGGTCAATTGCGATCTCTTCCCGGGACCAGAAAAGAGCTAAGGCCGAAAAGGCATATTTGGGTTGGGTGAAACCCAATTCATCAAGTTCATCAGTACAGCGGCGGGTCATGGCCTCAAGTTCAGTGGCATTATCGTGAACATCGAGGTCAAGATTGATGACAAAAAGCAGGCGTTCCTGGAGCCCGAGCTGGTGCAGATGTTCGAGCAGTTGATAATCCGCCTGGCGTAATCCTATCCGGCTGCTGATAACATAGATCAGTGCGGGACTCTCGCTGAGTTGCTGGATGATGATACTCTGATGGCTGGGATTGGGAGTATCCAGGCCCGGTAGATCACGCAGTGAAAGATGTGCTGGTAATAGTTTCAGGGGCGCTTTGAGGTGGATGCCGCGGAGAAACGGAGAGAGCGATTCATCCCGGATAAAATTCCGGTAGTCACTGTCCTCCGGATCGGTGCAGGTAAATTCAAGTTCTGAGTTACGGTAATAGGCGCTGACTTTTTCCGCCCCGAGAGTCAGATTTTTAAGCAGTCGATAGGATTCGTTGAAGATTCCATGCCGGGTAAGATTACCGCTGTTTTGATAGTCGTTGAGGAGATTTTTAACCTGCAATCGTTCTTTATCTGCAAAGAGGTTGGGTCGGGGATTTTTTAATTCATCGCTTAAAAGCAGATTGGCGGCCCGGATGAACATCTCATTGACTATGCTTTCGGGCTGGAGCCTGATTTCTGCCGAGAACTCTTGTCCGGCACTTAAAGTTGTTGGGAAACTGGTGGTTATGCCGGCCCCAGTGGGGAGCAGGTCGGCGCCGGCCAGGGTGTTTAAGAGGGTGCTTTTTCCTGATTTTACCGGGCCAATGCAGGTTACCGGCAGGCTGAAGTTTAAGCGCAGCTCATTTATGTTTGCCAGTGTCTGGCGCCAGCGTTGCAGCAGTTCGCCATTTTCGGGGCTTAATATCTCAAGCTGAGTCAACACTTTCTCAAGGTTGTGTACCCTGGAACTGAAACTGGTTGCTGATTTGTTGTCAGTCATAAGTTAAGAATTGTTGAAGGTTGAAAAATAGAGTCGGTTGGAAATGGCGCAGGTTCCTACGACAGCTTTCATTTTTGCGGCCGGATTTAATCGGCTGATCGCTACAACGGCAGCTGGAAATTAAGTGCAGAGGTCTCGCCTTTCGTGTAGCTGATAAATATTATGGCATAATGGCAGAGGGGATGCAAGGTGTAAATGGTGCTGCCATGATCATTCTAAAGTCGGCGTTTGTGTTGGAGGAATGGGTTAAATTAGCTTTTTTCTTGACAACCGGGTATAAGATAATATATAAAACCCGGCTTGACTTTAGTAACTTAATAGAACCTCTGATTGTTTTTTAATAAGCAGATGTTCTGATAATGCTACTTACTTGCGGCAACGCACGCGTTAGCTATTAAAGGGCCTATAGCTCAGCTGGAAGAGCCACCGGCTCATAACCGGTAGGTCCCTGGTTCGAACCCAGGTGGGCCCATCATTTGCACCTGTCGGGAGGTTCTTCTCGGCTGAGGTTGATGACCGGGAAAGATGAAATATAGATGCTGCTTATTAGAAAATTATTTACCCCGATTCATACTGTTTGTAACTCTGCTACTGTGGTCGAGTTACCTGAAAGAGGAAAAATAGAAGTGCACCCTAAAATGGGTGCACTTTTTTTTATGCTTGAGGTCTCTTTTTGAAAACGGCTGTGACCGGCACCTCAGATCAACTCTGCCATGCTGATCTGATTAAATTTCTTGAAGCCACGATTCCAGGTTGGTTGAGTGAATCGTGGGATAACTGCGGCCTTCAGGCCGGGTCCGGGAAAAATCGGTTAACTGGAATACTCTGCTCTCTTGATATTACCTCAGAGGTGATTGATGAGGCGTTGTCACTGGGTGCAAATTTTATTTTCAGCCACCACCCGCTTCTTTTCAAGCCTTTGTCTTACCTCGATCTGGAAGTTTTTCCGGGGGATCTACTGGGTCGGGCGTTGGCCGGTGGGATTACTCTATACAGCGCCCATACCAATCTTGATAGTGTTGCCGGTGGGGTGAATGATCATTTAGCCGAGATCCTGGGGATTGATCAATGTGTTCCGCTGGTTCCCTATTCCGGTAAAAGCTGCAAACTTGTAACCTTTGTTCCGGCGGCCGCAGTTGATCAGGTGGCTGCGGCACTGTTTACGGCCGGTGCCGGGAAACTCGGCACCGGGCGCTATAGTGAGTGTTCTTTTCGGACTCCGGGAACCGGGAGTTTTCGGCCCGAAGTCGGGGCCGCTCCCCGGGTTGGCGAAATCGGCCGGCTTAATCTGGTTGATGAGGTTCGTTTAGAGACGGTAGTCGATGAAAAATTGGTTGCCCGGGTGCTTGAGGCTTTGCGCCAGGCCCATCCCTATGAAGTCCCGGCCTACGATCTCTATTCGGTGCATTTTCCCGAATCGGGCTGCGGCGCGGGCCGGATCGGTGTAATCGAGAGCCCGACCGATATTGATGAATTTGCGCTTTTAGTGAAAACCAGGCTGAAAGCTGATTCGGTTAGATTGACCGGTGGGAATTTGAAAGCGAGAGTGGAAAAAATCGCCCTCTGCGGTGGCAGTGGTTTCTCTCTTTATGAGTCAGCTCAGGCGGCCGGAGCGGATATCTTTATCACCGGTGATTTGAAATACCACGATGCCCGTTCAGTCTTGGAAAAAGGTGGAATTCCAGTTCTGGATGCCGGGCATTTTGCTACCGAGAGACATGTGGTTGAGGTCTGTGCCGCCTGGTGTCGTGACTTTGTCGCGGAAAATAATGTTGAGCTTAAGGTTGCCACCGCCCGATCCGAATCGGAACCCTGGATTACTGTTTAGTCCCCGAATAAAAATTGTTCGGAGCTCTTTGCAGAAATTGTTAATTGTTTTAGCCTGAAATATAAACAAGAACCGTAAATCTACATCTTTAACAGGAGGAAATAACGTTGGAAAAACAGATGCAGCTGCTTTGGGAACTTCAGGAAATTGACGCAGGTCTTGATGTGATCCGTGACACCCAGGAAAGTTTTGCGCCGAAACTTGATAACTTTAAAGAAGATGTTGCCTTACTCAGAGGTGCCGAGGAGGAGTATCAGGGTGAATTAGCTGCGAAAGAGGTTGAACGCCGTGATCTGCGGGATAAGGTGGAGCAACTGAAGGGTCTGATTGCCCAGTCGAAAGAGAAAATCGCTCATATTGCCAATAATAAGGAGTATTTTGCGGTTTTGAAAGAACTCGAATATAACCAGAGACAACTTGAACGACAGGAAGTTGAACTTGCAGGCCTGGTTGAAGAGATCAATTCGATTAAAGAGCAGATCGCCGAAAATGAGCAGGAGATGGCGGCGAAAGCTGAAGATATGGCTCTTGAAGAGAAGGCAATTTCAGCTAAGGTTGCAACCCTTGAGAGAAAGATCAAAGCCGGTGATAAAAAGCGGTCGGCCAAGACTAAAAAACTTGACCAGGTATTCCTGCGCCGTTATCTGCGAATTCGCAAACGCTTCAAAAATGCCGTAGTGATTGCTAAAAACGGCACCTGTTTAGGTTGTAATGTGAATGTTCCACCGCAGCTCTATATCGATCTTTTGAAAGGGCAGGAGCTGATGAGCTGTCCGAACTGTCAGCGGATTATGATTAACCGCAGCGAAGAGGAAAAATAGCAGTAAAGCCGGAGTTGGCTGGATGATCGCCGGCAGCTCTCTTCGCAATCTAAGGGGGAGTGACTGCGGGAGGAAAGTCCGAACACCATAGAGTGAGGATGCTTCGTAACGCGAAGTCCTGGTGACAGGCAGGCAAGTGCCACAGAAAACAGACCGCCCTTGGTTATTTTAAGGGTAAGGGTGAAACGGTGAGGTAAGAGCTCACCAGTGCCGGTGGTGACATCGGCAGCTTGGTAAACCCCATCCGGTGCAAGGCCAAATAGGTTTCGTTTCTCTCCTTAACGGGGAGTTAGGGCGGCTCGTCTTAAGGGCTCTGTCGGCAACGGCAGGTTCAGCGAAACGGGTAGGCCGCTTGAGATTACGGGTGACTGTAATCCTAGATGAATGATCATTACTTTCACGGGTAAAAGTGAAAGCACAGAATTCGGCTTACAGGCCAACTCCGGTATTCTTTTATGTTTCTTTTTTTTGAAATGGATAATTAATCAGATTATGATGGCTATGATTGAATCAAGCGAGTTTGCCGGCAATGACCGGCGTCAGTTTCCGCGGATTGTGCCATCGGTTGAAGAGCCTATCCTGCTGAAGACTCAAGCCGGATTATTCCCCCTGATTGAGATCAGCGGCGGTGGTTGCCGGCTACCGGTTGCCGCGCACACGGTTATCCTCGAATCGGCAAACCAGCAACTGTCATTACCGGGGCGCAGCAAAAACATCATAGTGAATCTGCGGCCGGTAGTGGTACATGAGAAATCAATTGGGGTTGAGTTTGTAAACCTGACGGATGAGATCAGGGATGAGATCTGCAATTATGTCCAGATCCGTGAAATGGAGATGGTGCGCCGTTTCTGTAGCAGAAGAACCGTGACTGCATCGTAGGCGATACAAGTGATTGGCTTTTTTGATTGATATACGGTTTTTAATTTAAGTGTCGGCTTCGATCGCTTCGGTTTCGACACCGTTACGGTTTTTGATTGCCTCTTTTGCCAGTTTCTGGCCGAAGGCAAAAGCTTCCAGATTAATCTTCTCGGTACCGTCCGGTACCCGGCTGCTGACTGCCGCCCGCAAAGCCCGGGCACTAACCACCCCACAGATTTCACAGATGACTCCGAGCGCAACAATATTACTGAAAAGTTCCTTGCCGAATTTCTTCCGGGTTGCCGATGAGATGGGAATGGCGATGGCGCTGCTGGTCGGAATCTGGTTGACATAGGTGGTATCGACAATAAAAGCTCCCTCGGCTTTTATATCAAATGAGTACTGATCGCAGGCTTTCTGGCTCATGGCCAGGAAGATATCGACCCAGGTTGCTTTAGGGAAGAATATCGGGCCTTCAGCAATGATGATTTCGGCCCGGCTGGCACCGCCCCGGGCTTCAGGCCCATAGGATTGGCTTTGAACGACATTTTTATTGTCTAAAATAGCAGCTTCAGCGAGAATTATGCCGGCTGTGATCAGGCCCTGACCACCACTACCCGCCAGTCTTATTTCAGTTCTTGTTTGACTCACTTGGATTTCCCCTGCTGATTATTTTTCAAACTTTGTGCTTTTTCGATAATCGTGTCATATTGCTCACAGAATTCAGGCAGCTGTTTTTCCATGAGAATGCCGGTGATGATTTTCCCTTCAAGTTCTTTCGGGTCCATTTTGTCAGCTCGGCTCTTATCTACGGCTACCTCTTTTTGCCATTTCAACATATCTACAGCGCTGCCTTTTTTATTGATGCGGCCGTAAGTAGTTGGGCAGTGGGTGATGACTTCAACCACCGAAAAGCCCTTGTGCATAATCGCTTTTTTGATGATGTTTTGGAGCTGTAGTGTGTGGTAACTGGTAGTTCGTCCGACAAATGTGGCCCCGGCCGCTTCAACCAGTTGCGAGATATTGAAAGGTCTCTCGATGTTGCCGAGTTTGCAGGTTGAGGCTTTGTCGCCGTGAGGTGTGGTCGGGCTGTACTGGCCGCCGGTCATTCCGTAGATATAATTGTTGAAGATGATCGTGGTGATGTCGATGTTGCGGCGGCAGGCATGAATCAGGTGGTTGCCGCCGATCGCGGTGGCATCACCGTCTCCGGTGGCGACCAGAACCTTAAGCTCCGGCCGGGCCAGTTTTAAACCGGTGGCAAAGGGCAGAGCCCGGCCATGGGTGGTATGCAGGGTGTTAAAGTCAACATAGACCGGGGCCCGGCCGGTACAGCCAATGCCGGAGACAAATGCGATTTCGTTTTTGTCCAATGCCAGAGCATCAATCGCTCGCAGCATATTTCCCAGAATTGTGCCGATGCCGCAGCCGGGACACCAGATGTGGGGGAATTTTTTATTATGACGAAAATATTTATTGACCAGTTCTGAATTGCTGATCATCGTATTAATCCTTTAACCGTTTTCACGATCTCATTGGGGGTGATGATGGTGCCGTTGACCCGGTTGAGTTTTTCAACTACCGCCTTGCCGGCATTAACCCTGAGAACCTCACGATAGATCTGGCCCATGTTGAGTTCCGGAACCAGAATGGTTTTTAACTGAGGTAGGTATTGCTCCAGGGCAAAGCGTGGGAAAGGCCAGAGGGTGCCAAGTTTTATGAGCCCGACTTTGCGGCCTGATTTTCGGAGTTGTTCCAGAGCTGATCTAGCCGAAAGAACCATGCCGCCGTAAGCTATGATTGCGTGTTCGGCATCATCCATGAATTCATAATCAACCAGGCATAGCTCCCGGAAACCCCGCTCTATTTTTGTAAAGAGGCCGCGGATATTATTGCGGGCTTCATTCGGATCCGCAGTCGGAAAACCCTTGGCGTCATGAACCAGGCCGGTAACATGGTGGCGGTAACCGTCTCCGAAACTTGCCATCGGGGCGACCCCGGTAGCCGATCGTTCGTAGGGCAGATACCACTCTGGAGGCATATTGGGATGAACCCGGTTGACTCTTTCGATCATCGATGTCGGGGGTAGTGAAACCCGGGCCCGCATGTGGCCGATAATCTCATCCATCAGGACAATCACCGGATTACGGTATTTTTCCGCAAAATTGACGGCTTTGACGGTGTAGTGAAAAGCCTCCTCAACACTTCCCGGAGAGAGAACAATAATCGGATGATCGCCGTGGGTACCCCAGCGGGCCTGCATAACATCCCCCTGAGAGGGGCTGGTCGGCATCCCGGTTGACGGGCCGCCGCGCATGACATTAACGATGACTAGGGGGACTTCAGCGAGACAGGCAAAACCCAGATTCTCCTGCATTAGAGAAAAACCCGGTCCGGAGGTTGCCGTCAGCACCTTGCGGCCGCCGATTGAGGCGCCGATGATCGCGGCTATACTGCCGATTTCATCCTCCATCTGGATAAATGTGCCGCCGTTGGCCGGCAGACGGTCGGCTAGAATCTCAGCGATTTCGGTCGATGGGGTAATCGGATATCCGGCAAAAAAACTGACCCCGGCTGCCAGGGCCCCTTCGGCCGCGGCTTCATTCCCTTGAATTAACCGATAGGAGGATTTCTTATTCATTACTCTTGTCCTCCGCAAGGGTAGGTTGTTTTTCTGCTTCTTTTACATTAATGGCAAAATCGGGACAGCGGATCTCACACATATGGCAGACGATGCACTTCTCCGGGAATTTGGCGAAGACCTTGCGGTTTTCATCCATGGCCAGAACCTCTTTGGGACAGAACGCAACGCAGATTCCGCAACTTTTACACCAGTCGGAAAATATTGTAATTTGGGGATGGTTATTAGAGTTGGTTCCATCCTGGAGCTTGCTCTTCTTAGTCATGTTAGCCAAACCGTAAGATTAAAGATATTTGGTAACTGTTCAGCGTATTTTTTATAACCGCATAAATATAGTAAATTTAGCAGAAACTGGGGACATGACCTGATTTTCCAGAGGAAATCGGGATCGTGTACCCGGTTTCTGCGGGTTAGCTGAACAATTACGATATTTGATGAAATGATTGAAATACCCGTCAGGTTGAGTGTCTCCGATCCGATGCCTGCGGTTGTAATCGATAGTGTTTTTTTGTCATCCGGGTCGGTTTATGAACTCTCACCCTTTTACAACTTTTTTTGTTAAATATTTGAGTCTGATTCTGCAAACTGTCAATGCATACACTTGCTAAAGTTAACTTGTCAATCGTTTTTTTCATTCTTGCAAATTTGGATAATGACTGATAATAAGAGTGTGATTTATTTTACAGTTACTCTGGTAGCTTGTGAGGAAATTGTGATTGGTTTAATTCGCAGCCATAAAGTCGGAACCGTAATCGGAACCGTAATCGGATTGGTTTTGATTCTTTTCGGGTCTTTTGCCAGTGAAATTTCTGCCTCCCAGAATGAGCGGAAAATAAAAATTCGCCATATTGGTGTCATTGTTTATGCGGAGCCGTTTCTGAAATCTTACGAAGGTTTGCGTAGCGGTCTCCAGAAAAAGAGCTTCAGGCTCGATGAAGAACTTATCTTTGCGGTTCATTCGATTGATCGCGATCTTTCTAAAGTGGAGTCACTGGTAAAAAAATTTGCCGCGGCTGACTTTGATCTTATCTACACGGTTACAACTCCGGTGACCCAGGCGGTCAAAGCATGTATGTTGAAGAACCGGATCAATATTCCGGTTGTCTTTACCGTAGTCGCGGATCCGGTTAACTCTGAAATTGTAACCAGTCTGCGTCATCCCGGTGCCAACATTACCGGCATCAGTCACGTCTCAAAAGAGCTTCTGCCTCAGCGTCTACTGCGGTTCAAAAAAGCTTTTCCAAAAATCAAGCAAATGGCGATTTTTTTTGATCCTGGAAATGAGATTTCAAAAAGTTCATTTAAACAGCGTTCTCTGCATCTGGCGGCCCGTGATCTGGATGTGGAAATGGTGGTTAATCAGATCCACAGTTTAGACGATATGACAAATGTCTGCCGGGGTCTGACAGTAACTGACATAGATTCAATTTTTATGCTGCCGGACGCACGTTCAGTTGCCTATTTCAAAGAGTTTCTTAAACTTTCCCGGCGTTTACAGGTTCCCTTGATGGTGATCGACAACATGCTGCTGAAGCAAGGTGGAGTGATGGGTTACAGTCCTGATTTTTACGCGGTCGGAGTCCAGTCTGCGACTTTAGTAGATCATATCTTCAATGGAGTTTTACCGGGTGAACTCGCAGTTCAGAACCCGGAGAAGGTTAAACTGGTGGTTTCGTTAAAAGAGCTGCGGGTACTTGATCTTGAAATCAGTGAAGATATTTTGCTGCAGGCGGATGAGGTCTTACGGTGAAGTTCAAATCCTCGCTTTATCGTAAATTTCTCATAAGTTTTATCCTGATCGCGGTGTTGCCTCTTCTGGGGGGATCGCTCTATCTTTACGGAACTCTGCAGAGTTATAGTTATCAGAATGTTGCTGGTTCCAGTCTGGTTCAGGCGCGGATTGCGGGTAAACAGGTAGCCTGGAGTATCGGTGAGATTCGTAACTCACTCAAGTTCGCCGCCAGTCAATATATATTCAAAAAAAGTGACCGCCGGATTTTATCCTGGGCCTCCCGCCAGCACTCGGAAATTCGCCGGATCATCGTGGTGGATAATGAGAACCGGGTGGTTGAGTCCTTATCCCGCTACGGATATATCAGTTCCGGAACAATCTCTCCCTTTTTAACCTATTCTACTGCCTATCCGCAGAAAGAGATGTTCTTTTTCAGCCGGTGGCGTCTCGAGCCGCAGTTGGTGGTAGTCTACCCGATTTTTTCTATAACAAGCGGCCGGCAGCAGGGCTATCTCTATGCTGAACTGGCCCTGAAAAATCTTTTCAATGATTTTCCGCGGCAGCAATCCGGTCCGCAGCAGCTGGCACTGGTCAGTATGCAGGGGAAGGTAGTGGCCCATAGTAAAATTGAGCATGTCCTGCAGGCGGAGGAGGTTAAAAGCTATATTCCGGTGCGTAAAGTTCTGGCCGGTGCTGAATCGGCTTACGCTGAATATTGCAATATTGATAATGAAGAGGTTCTGGGGGTGGCGGTCAAGGTCACGGATCTGCCGTTACTGGTTGTCAGCGAAATTCCTTTGGCCCGGGTATACGCAATTATTCACACCTTACGGAATACGTTTATCTATGTTTTCTGTTTTTCTCTGGCTTTGATCCTGTTGGTCAGCTGGTATCTGTCACGTTCCATGATCCGTCCGATTGTAACCCTCTACCGGGCCAGCGAACGGATTCGTAAAGGTTCTCTGGAGCCGGTTGTAGGGGATTTCCCCGATGATGAAATCGGCTCTTTCGCACACTGTTTCAACCAGATGGTAGCTTCGTTGAAAGATGACCGTGAACTTCGGGAAGAGATTGAAGCTAAATTGCGTGCAAGTGAAAAACACTATCGTATGGTTGCTGACTATGCTTACAACATGGAGTGCTGGCGTGACCCGAAAGGTAAGTTTATTCACGTTTCGCCTTCCTGTGAAATAATCACCGGCTATGCCCCCGAAGAGTTTTATAATAATCCTGATCTGATGAATGAGATAGTGGTGGCGGATGATCGTCATATTTTTGTCGGTCATCGGCATGAGATTGAACATGATGGTACGGCCCGGCCGATTGAGTTCAGGATTTTCCATAAAGATGGTTCCATGCGCTGGTTGAATCATACCTGTCGTTCGATAATCGGTTCCGACGGGGAGGATATGGGAGTTCGCGGCAGTAACCGGGATGTCACCAGCCGTAAACTGGCTGAAGACTTTCTGGTTCTGGAACAGGAACGGCTGGCCGTGACCCTGCGCAGCATCGGCGACGGGGTTATCACCACAGATGTCAACCACCGGGTGACCTTGATAAATCCGGTGGCCGAGAAGCTGACCGGTTGGAGCAATGTGGCGGCTTCGGGACGGGAAGTCAGTGAAATTTTCAAAATCATTGATGAACGTACCCGGGCGCAACTTGAATGTCCGGTAGCTCAAGCTCTGCGGGAGAACAGGATTGTTGACCTGATGAATCATGCCCTGCTGATTTCACATTCGGGTGAGGAGGTGGCGATTGCCGATTCCGCCGCTCCGATTATCGGCCGTGATGGTAAATGTCTGGGGGTGGTGCTGGTCTTTCGCGATGTTCGGGATGAGAAAAGGTTGCAGGAGGAACATTCGCGGAGTGAAAAACTGGCCGCAGTCGGAGTCCTTGCGGGAGGTATCGCCCATGATTTCAATAACCTGCTCATGGGCCTGCAAGGAAGTCTCGATCTGATCCGGCTCTCCTGTCAGAAAAATTCGGAAAAAACCGAGGTCTATTTGTCAAAAGCGGATCGGGCGATAGATCGGGCCGTCTCCCTGGCAAAACAGCTTCTGACTTTTGCTAAAGGTGGAGCTCCGGTTAAAGGATTGGAAATGACCCGATTGCCGGCTCTGGTTAAAGACTCGGCAGAATTTATCCTGCACGGTTCACAGATTAAAGTCGAGTATGAGATTGGAGATAATATCTTGGGGGTTGAGATCGATGTGGGCCAGATTAATCAGGTGGTGAATAACCTGGTGACTAATGCCCGACAGGCAATGGCCGATGTCGGTATTATCATTATAAAAATCGAGAATCTCAAGGTTGTGAAAGGAGATTATGCTGATGCGGCTCCGGGAGCCTACGTTAAAGTTTCTATCTGCGATCAGGGTTGTGGTATCGATCCTGAAATTATGCCGCGGATTTTTGAACCCTACTTTACTACGAAAGATTCCGGCAGTGGTCTCGGTCTGGCAACCAGTTATTCGATTATCGCTAATCACGGGGGGCTGATTGATGTGACTTCAGAAATAGGCAGAGGTTCGACTTTCAGCTTCATTCTGTCGGCGGTTGAGACCTCAAGAGAGAGTTGTGTAGTTGCTGTTCCTGAAGATAGGCTGCCAGTTGAAGTTGCAACCGGAAGGGGTCGAATTCTACTGATGGATGATGAGGTGATGATCCTTGAGGTGGTCAGTGAAATGCTTGAAATTATGGGTTATGAGGTTGTAACCGTTGCTGACGGCGAAGCAATGCTTGAGGTTTACAGATCATCTCTGGCGGAGGGTTTGAACTTTCAGGCGGTTTTGATGGATCTTTCGATTCCCGGAGGCATGGGCGGTCGGGAGGCGATCAAGTTTTTGCGTGAGATTGATTCTGAGGTCACAGCCATAGTCTCAAGCGGTTATTCGCAGGATCCGGTGATGGCCGATTTTACTGCTTATGGTTTCGATGCCATGATTTCCAAACCTTACCGGCTGGAATCCTTGATCAACGTTTTGGGACGTTGATCATTTGTTATCAGGGTATAGGTCACAGTTTCGATAAAGATCAGGTCGCAACCGGGCATGACCGGCAGCAGCGTGCCGATCAGACCGATCATGCAGATAGTGGTTAAAATTACAATTTCTATTACTGGCTACTTAAAAACTCGGTTTACGCATTCGGGATGGTTCAGTGATTATTTTTGCATCTTTTTAGGTTCGTAAGTGCAGTAGGGCTCTTCCGCCATAAAATTACCGGTGGCTTCATAGGCCCGGGCCCGGCAGCCGCCGCAGACTCTTTTGTATTCACAGATACCGCATTTCCCTTCGAGAGCATCGTAGTCACGCAGGCGGGTGAAGACCTGCGATTTTTCCCAGATTTCCTGAAAATCGGTCTCAAGTATATTTCCGGCATTGGCCTCAAGGTAGCCGCAGGGTTGGACATCACCGGTATGGGAGACAAAACAGAAACCGACACCGCCGAGACAGCCCCGAGTCACAGCGTCAAGACCATGGGACTTGAATGTAACTTTTTTACCCTCTTCTTTGCTGCGCTGGCGCAAAATACGCATGTAGTGGGGGGCACAGGTGGCTTTGAGCTGCAATGAAACCTTTTCGCGCTGGTCGTAAAACCAGTTCAAGGTGCGCTCGTATTCGGTGGCCGGGATTTCCTGGTCTTCAAGTTCTTTGCCGCGGCCGGTGGGAACCAGCAGAAAGATGTGATGGGCGACTGCTCCCAGCTCCACCGCCAGATCAAGAATGGCTGGAATTTCGGCCAGGTTGATCTTGGTGATCGTGGTGTTGATTTGAAAATCAAGACCTTGATCCCGGGCAAACCCGAGAGCTTTTAATGAATTCGCGAAAGAACCGTCAACCTTGCGGAAATTGTCGTGGGTTTTAGCGTTGGCTCCGTCCAGGCTTACACTTATTCTCTGAATACCACTGTCGATCATCCGTTTGATACTGTTTTCATTAACCAGGGTGCCGTTGGTTGCCAAAACCATTCGCAGGCCAAGTTTGGTGCCGTAGGCGGCAAGCTCATAGATGTCGTCACGCAGCATCGGCTCGCCGCCGGTCAGGATGATAACCGGTTTGCTGAAAGAGGCAACCGTGTCGAGAAATGCAAAAGCCTTTTTGGTGTCAAGTTCTCCCTGATAAGGACCTTTTTCCGCCGCCGCCCGGCAGTGGATGCAGGAGAGATTGCAACTTCTGGTGGTTTCCCAAGCGATCAATCTAAGTTCCGGTGGGCCCGGTTTGCCGATACTTTCAGGGGTCATTTTTTCATTAGTCGGATGCATGATAATTTACCTTTT
>JAGGTT010000055.1 GCA_021163565.1 Candidatus Tharpella sp. | reverse complement strand
TTATCCGATGCGATCAGCTCTTCGTTGTTACCTATAAGAGCCCAGCCCTTACCCTTGTAGGTCAGGACAAGCTTGTCTTCCATTAAGTAGCGTTTTACCTGTTCCGACATAATTTATACCTCTCACTAAAAGTTTAAAATGTTCAATTTGATGGTTGATTTCGGGAAAGTAGCAGCTGAAAATTAAATCACCTGATTAGTTTATCACATCACAAATATAATAGTCAATCATCACTGTTACCACTATCACCTACTATCTTTGCCTGGGTAAAAAGTGTGAATGATTCGCGTCTGTTGTATCCTTTCATCTTGTTATGGGAGATGCTTTATCTTGACAAAATAAGAGTGTTTATCATAGAGATACTTATATTGTGCCGGTGTAACCTGATTTTTTCAGGTCGCGGGCTGGAAGTTTGTTGAAAAGGCTTTCAGCGTATCTGAACGGATTTATACCGGGTTTCTTGTAATTAAAGTTAAAAGGCGCCTTTTTTTGCGTAAAACATTCAACCTCTCATGCTATTTTGTCCTGGTATCGTTTTTACTGCTTATAGCCAGTTTGCTTTTAAGTCCAGCAATCTGCCGTGCCGGTCCGGACAGCTTTGGTAAAATTCCATTTCAGTCTGGTGATGATCTGGCTCAGATTCAGGCCAAGATATCTGCCAACGGTTATGATTTTAAGGTTTCAAATAACTGGGTAGTCGAACTTCCCCGGTCGGTGCGTGAGAGAATGCGTATGCACCGTCAGAGATCGGGAATGGTGCGTAATTCAACCCGAAACTTCGATCCGGGACCTTTACAGCTTTACCCTGACCATCCCCTGCCGGAACACTTCGATCTTCGCAATATTGGCCCGGGTCGCAGCTATATCGGGCCGGTGCGGCGGCAGGGTACTTGCGGAGGCTGCTATGCTTTTGGCGCCTGTGCCGCAGCTGAGGGTGCATATAATCTGGCTACCGGCAGGTACAACCAGAAATGTGTAGATTTCTCAGAAGCTTTTATCGCTTTCTGTCTCGAACCCTACTACCGAGGCTTCAGCGGTTGTGATGGCTCTGATTACGAGTATGAGGAGCTTGATTCTCTGATCGAACATGGGGTATGCTACGAAGATCTGATGCCCTATGATCCGGCCTCACCCGGTTGCAGTTTGGGCTTTACTCCGCCAACCGTACGTTTTACTTCCTGGCACCGGATTCCTTGTCATGACATCAAGGCGATTAAAACAGCGATTCGCTATTTCGGGGTGGTTGATGCCGCGATCTTAACTAACCCTGCCTTTGATGCTTATAAGAGCGGTATCTACGAAGACAGTAAAACTTCCTGTGAGATTTTACCCGGGGAGCTTTGTTACTATACTGCAACTGATCATGTTATTGCCTTGGTGGGGTGGGACGATAATAATGGTGATGGATTCTGGATTCTGCGTAACTCCTGGGGGAGTGAGTGGGGTGAAGAGGGTTATATGAGAATTAAATATCACTCAGCCCGGGTCACCTGTGCCGCCTGCTATCTGGTTTTTACCCCTGATTCGCTTCCACCTCCGGCTCGCAAACCGGGTGCAGTTTATCCGTGTCTTAAGTTATTGTTGGATGATTGAGCTCTATTGACTTGTTTGTTGATGCCGCGATCATGAAAAATTGCAGTTAATATTAAAACCGTTATTTCAGATCATTGTTGTCTTAGGAGGGAGTTATTAAAGTGAAGAATTGTCTTAAAGTGAGTTTATGTCGATTTCTATTGGCGGGATTGTTGCTGCTGCTGTTGCAGAGTCAGGTGCTGGCGGGGTCAGAGTGGTTTACCTGTAAAGTTGAACTGGCCGGGCCGGGGAGTAATTTCAGCTTTGTTACTTTGACGGATCAGGCCGAAACTCCAGAATTTGTCAGTAAATGGTTCATTCTGTCACCCGAGAAATCCCGTTCGATGTTGGCGGTTGCGTTGATGGCTATCAGTACCGATAAGCGGGTTGTTGTCGTGGTTGATCCTGAAGACGGTAATTATCCGGAAATCTCTAATATGTTTTTACAAGCCGGCCAGTAATCCCGGTGACCTTTCATTTCGATCAATAACGGGCGGCAACCGGCATGCGGCGGCCGCAACCAAAAGCTTTGCTGGTGACTTTGAGTCCGGGTGGAGCTTGCCGGCGTTTATATTCATTGCGTTTGACCGCAGCTATAATTTCGCTCACCGTCTCTGCGGGAAGACCTTCCTGGTTTATGATAGTCTCAGCATCAATCCCATCATCAATATAGAGTGCTAAAATCCGGTCCAGCAGATCATAAGGAGGCAGTGAATCCTGATCTTTCTGATCCGGTCGCAGTTCCGCTGAGGGTTCTTTGGTTAAAGTTGTTTCAGGAATAATTATGCCATTCCGATTGCAATGCCGGGAAAGTTTATAAACCAGCCCTTTGGGCAGATCGGAGATCGGGGCAAGTCCGCCGCTCATGTCTCCATAGAGGGTGCAGTAACCGACGGCGAGTTCACTTTTGTTGCCGGTGGTCAGGAGTAGACGGTTGAATTTGTTGGCAATTGACATCAGAAGATTACCCCGGATCCGAGCCTGTACATTCTCTTCTGCCAGACCCATGGGGAGGTCGCCGAAAATTGGTTTGAGCGCATCTAGATAGCTTTGATAAAGGTTGCTGATCGGGATTATGTCAAAGTGGATTCCGAGGTTGTCAGCCAGGATTTTTGAATCATCGACGCTGCCGCCGGAGGAGTAGGGTGACGGCATGGTGATGCCCCAGACTTTATCAGCGCCCAGAGCTTTGACTGCTAAAGCACAGGTCAGGGCGGAATCGATGCCGCCGGAAAGCCCGATTACAGCTTCAGAGAAGCCGCATTTGGCAAAATAGTCTTTAATACCTAAAACCAGGGCTCCTTCAAGTTGAGACATGCTATCCGGCGGGGCCGGCACTGCAGGCGACGGGCTCAATGAGGCTGATTGGGTTAGTAGGTCAGAATCTATAGAGATAATTTTTTCTGCAAATTGTGGGGCTTGGGCAATTTTTTCGCCCTTATTATTGAGAATTAGGCTGCAACCGTCGAAAATTAATTCATCATTGCCGCCGACCTGATTGACCATTATGAGCGGCAGTCCAAGCTGCTTGCTCTGCCGGGCCAGCGTTGCAAAACGAAGCTGTTCTTTGCCGAGATAGTAGGGGGAGGCGGAGAGGTTGATGAGCAGGGTCGCACCGGCCCGGCCTAATTGCTGCAGCGGGTTCTGCGCATAGAGATGCGGTAACTTCGCCTCAGCCTCATTCCAGGCATCTTCACAGATAGAAATTCCTAATAGTTCACCCCGGAAAGGGTAGACCTTGACCTCCTTTGCGGGCTCAAAATAACGGTTTTCATCAAAAACATCATAAGCCGGCAGCAGGGTTTTATTCTGCTGGAAAAGAATTCTGCCGTTTTCAATCAGGATTGCGCTGTTGTGCAATTTTTTGCCGTGCTCAAATTGACAACGGGTAACCGTGCCGATGAGGATTGCGGTTTCGGGATAGTTTAAGGAGATATCCAGCAGCCGGGTCAGTGCGGCATCGCATCTTCTGATAAAAGAGTCATAATCGAGCAGATCCCGGGGCGGATAGCCGGTAAGAAAGAGCTCCGGCAGAATAACCAGATCCGGATTATCTTTTGTGATCTTATTAAGTTGTAGGTTTAACTTTTCAAGGTTGCCATCAAGATCGCCGACCGTCGGGTTAAGTTGTGCCAGAGTGATTTTCATGATTACTTCCCCGGTCTTAAATCAAAAACTTTAGACAACCCGGCCA
>JAGGTT010000298.1 GCA_021163565.1 Candidatus Tharpella sp. | reverse complement strand
CGATTGGTAAGACCCCACGTACGGGTTTAATCTGTCCATTGAGGGAGAGTTCGCCAAGGAGAATATACTTTTTGAGTTTATCGCTGTTGACCACTCCGGTGGCACTGAGGAGCCCGACGGCAATTGGTAAATCAAAGGCGGCTCCATCTTTACGGATATCGGCGGGAGCCAGATTGATGGTGATGCGCCGGGCGGGGAAATCATAACCGGAGTTCTTGATCGCTGACTTGACCCGATCCTTACTCTCTTTAACCGCCCCTTCAGGAAGGCCGACGGTGGAAAATTGTGGTAGCCCTTGTGCAATATCGACTTCAACTTCAACCGGGTAAGCATCAATACCGATCAGTGCTCCGGAAATAACTTTTGCGAGCATTTTGCCCCTCTACTTCGATTTGTAAGGATGCGGTACGCCGTGCCTCTGCCGCTTGACTCTATTTTTGATGCTCCAGCTCGGTGATATATTTTTCAGCCATAAGTGCGGCAACGGCGCCATCACCCACTGCAGTGGATACTTGTCGGAGAGGTGTGGTGCGGTTGTCACCGGCAGCGAAAATTCCCGGTACCGAGGTGAGGGTATCCTCTCCTGCCTTGATATAGCCATCGTCAGTGACAGCAACCAGGTTGCGGATGAATTCGGTGGTTGGCGTTACCCCGACAGCAACAAACATCCCTTGAAGTTCAATTTTACGGGTTTCTCCAGTTTGGGTATCTTTTAAAACTGCACCGGTTAAACCGCTGCTGTCAGATTCGAAGCTGTCGACCACAGAGTTCCAGGCAACGTCTACTTTATCATTTGCCAGGGTGCGATCCTGGAGAATTTGCGTGGCACGAAGTTGGTCGCGACGGTGGATCAGGGTGACCTTGCTGGCAAAACGGGTCAGAAACAGTGCCTCTTCAACGGCCGTGTCACCCCCACCAATAACGGCGATGGGAACATTGCGGAAAAAAGCACCGTCGCAGGTTGCACAGTAGGAGACCCCTTTGCCGATCAGTGCTTCCTCGCCTTCGATCCCCATCTTTCTCGGGATTGCGCCGGTGGCAACGATAACCGCTTTGCAGACAATCTCTCGGTCATCCATGACCACGGTTTTGGTGGTACCGTTATCAATCACATTTTCTATCGTGCCGTAATCGATCTCCAGACCAAACTCTACACAATGCTCCTGAATGCGCATCATCAGCTCCGGTCCACCGATGCCGCCCGGGTGTCCCGGGAAGTTTTCAATGGTGGTGGCGGTCATCATCTGTCCACCCATAATCGCTTTTTCGATCAGCAGGGTCTTCAGACTTGCGCGGGAGGTATAGAGGCCGGCGGTCATCCCCGCCGGGCCGCCGCCAATAATGACGATATCATATTCGGTGTTACTCATATTCTTTTGAACTCCTATTTATTTACAGGTAAAATGTTAGTTGTCCTTTGTGATGTTTTGCAGCCTTACCTTTTACATCGAACTTATATTTGAAGTCAAATAACATCCCGCCAAAACACCTTGTCGATTTCTTGAGTTTTCCCGTAGACGCAGGTAACATGGGTTTGGTATCTAACAGGCTGTTGAAAGACTGTCTGCCTTGCACTCGCTGCCTCGAAAACGTTTTTCAACACCCTGCTGAAGGAGTTTTCATGCTGAAGTTTTTGAAATATTTTTTGTGGCTCGCTGTGCTTCTTGCGCTGGCTGTTGGATTTGATCAATTGATGGTCAAGGTGCCGTTGCATAGTCCAGGTCTAAAGCAGACACAGCAATTCTACGTTGATTTCCGGACTCGACTGGTGGGCTTGTTCGGGGGCAAAACTGCAGCGCCGACAGATGTTATTGAGGCGGTCATCAAAAAGACCGCAACGCCTGCTACGGCATCGGTCGAAAAAACCGGTCGTTATCTCTATGTTGATAGCGATGGTAATTTGCAGTTTGCCGACAGTCTGCAGCAGGTGCCCAGTCAATATCGGCAGGCGGCACAGCCTATGGCTAAGTAGTTGTGATCAAGGCGTTCCATAAATATCGGCTCGCCGATCATTCAGAATATCAATTTTTTTGCGATATTGGTCCATTTCAGAAAAATCGAATTGTGCGACCAATTCAGTATCTTCCTCTGCGGCCATTTGTAAAACGTGACCCAATGGTGAAATCAACTGGCTCAGTCCGGTAAAGTCAAGTTTCCCCTGAACACCACAACAGTTAGCAGCAATCACAAACAGTTGATTTTCAATGGCCCGGGCTCGGAGCAGGGTTTTCCAATGTTCCTGGCGCGGTTTTGGCCATTCTGCAGGGATGCAAATAATTTCTGCCCCTGCCAGCGCCAACTTGCGAAACAGTTCAGGAAAACGGAGGTCGTAACAGATAGCCACCCCTAATCGACCCACCGATGTATCTACGACCAGGCTGCTATTGCCGGCACCAAGGAACTGATCCTCACGCATGGTTGAAAACAGGTGTAATTTTCGATAGCTGCCAACGATATCCCCCTTGTCAATAACATAGGCAGTATTGTAGATGGTGCCATCGACCAATTCCGGCAGGCTACCAACGGTGACCAGGCCAAGCTTTCGGCATTGGTGTTGCAGCTCCTGCAAAACCCTTGGGGTTTCCTTGGCTAACTCCGGCAGGTTGCGATAATCATAACCACAACTCCACATTTCGGGTAATACCGCCAGCTTTGCCCCCTGTTGAGCCACCCGCTGCAAAGCTTTCATCGCGGTGTCAAGATTGGCGTCGATATACCCAAGGGTGATGTGGAATTGAATTGAAGCGCAGGTCAGTTGTTTCATTTTTTCCTCATTCCCTCAGCATTATGAACTGTCGTTCTATATCTTAAGGCTTAGCTATAAGTGGTTCTTGGACCTTTTTTGCTTTAACGGTAATAAACCGTAAAAAGAGAAAAGAATGTCGTATTTTTTATTGTTTTTCCCCGCTGTCCGTGTATACTGTGTACGATTTTTTATAACAAATAGCACATTTTCAGGGAAGATATAATTTCAATTAAAAGGTATTTTATCCCTGTCTGATTGCTATGTAAAGTGTTGTCAACACTTAGTAAAAAACATCAAGGGTATCACTCTTGGAGTAGTCGCAGAAGCAATGCAAGTTTAGTTTTTTATGGTGCTGTCACTGCGCAATAATAAAAAAACAGACAGTACAATGAGTTGATATGCGGATTGATTCACAACCCTTTTTAGAAGGTGCACTAACATGATCAAAATCAGTAAGGGCTTGGATTTGCCAATTACAGGCAGTCCCGAACAGACAATCTCTGACGGTGCAACGGTCACGACTGTTGCAATACTAGGTCCAGACTATGTCGGCATGAGGCCAAGCATGTGTGTAAAGGTTGGTGACCAGGTCAAGCTTGGGCAACAGTTGTTCACCGACAAAAAGACTGCCGGGGTCAAGTATACGGCTCCAGGCTGTGGTGAGGTTATTGCCGTCAATCGTGGGCAACGGCGCGTATTGCAATCGGTTGTTATTAAGCTGAACGGTACCGGTGCTGAGAAATTTAGCGCTTTTGCCGAGGCATCGCTCGAGAGTCTGGAACGCGAAAAAGTGGTCAGCAATCTCGTTGATTCAGGTCTCTGGACGACATTTCGAACCCGACCTTTCAGTAAAGTTCCCGAGATTGAGAGCGTCCCGCGTTCCATTTTTGTGACGGCTATGGATACCAACCCATTAGCAGCAAAAGCAGAATTGATCATTAAAGAGGATGAGCAGGCTT
>JAGGTT010000234.1 GCA_021163565.1 Candidatus Tharpella sp. | reverse complement strand
TTGATAGTTTCTATCATGTGCACCGGAATCCGGATAGTCCGGGCCTGATCGGCAATCGCCCGGGTAATGGCTTGGCGAATCCACCAGGTCGCGTAGGTACTGAACTTATAACCACGCTGATATTCAAATTTATCGACCGCCTTCATCAAACCGATATTGCCCTCCTGAATCAAATCCAGGAACTGGAGCCCGCGATTGGTATATTTTTTGGCAATACTGACTACCAGCCGCAGGTTCGCCTTGATGAGCTGATTTTTAGCGGCTTCCGCCTTACGTTCGCCAATCCCGATCTGATGATCAATCCGCTTCAAACTGGAGAGACCGAGACCGGTTTCATCATTTATGGTTTTAAGCTTAGAGCTTAAATTATCAACCCGAAACCAGAGATCATCAAAGCCATCCTCATCAAGCTTAAACTTTTCGACAAAAGTCTGTCGTTTCTTGTCATTTTTAAGACATTGCTTACAGGTCATCCGCAAATTTCTGAGCCGCATCTGGTGACGGGTCTCCAGGCGGGCCACCATCTTCTCCAGATTGCGCCCCATTTCAACATAACTTTTTAAACTGTTGATAATATCTTCAATTACTTCATTCTTTAATTTAATTGCGTAAAACTGACTCATAATTTCACGATCGTTGGCCTTGATCTGACCTCTTAAGACACTTCTCTTGATCGATGAACGCAACTCCGAGTCAGGCCTTTTCAAGCGATTTCGCAGCTTACGATTTTCGTCAAAAAGATTACTGATGGTCTTAATCGAACTAACAATTCTCTCTGCCAGAGTCTCATCATCCTGATCAAGATCATTCTCCGACGCAATCAACTCAGCGATCTCTTTCTGATCCTCAATCTCGGCACTGCCTTCAGGATCAGCAGTGTCGACCTCGACATCAACCGCATCATCCTCTTCGAGCGAATCCAGGCCAGAGTCAATATCCTCATCAATTTCAACCTCCTCCTCGATATCCCGGCTGATGGCTTTCACCAGGATTTCCTCAGAGGAGAGCAGACCGCCGAGATAGTTTAAGGTCTTAACCGTAAGGGCTGATTTCAACAGCGCCTTGATAACTTCGCGCTCACCTTCATCAATCTTTTTGGCAATTTCAACCTCGCCCTCACGCGTCAAGAGCGGTACTGAACCCATCTCCCAGAGATACATACGAACCGGGTCATGGTGGCGCTCGGATGAACTCTCGGCGGCGGCCGTCTGGGTGGTCACAGCACTCTTGTCAAGCTCTCCTTCAACCGCGATCTTGGCCTGTTTGTCAGCATCTACCACCTCAATACCCATCTCGGTAAAGAGTACTAACATTTCATCAATCTTCTCCGGTGAAACCGCTTCCGGCGGCAAGACATCGTTGATCTGAGCATAGGAGATAAAACCATTCTCCTTGCCTTGCAAAATCAAAGCTTTGATATCATCAGAATTAATGATTGTGTCACTTTCTTTCACATTTTTTTCCACTTTAACTGCACCACTTAATGTCGCCGACATTTTTACCTCATTTTCCAACACTGATTTATACTAAATTAAATTAATCATTATCTAAAGGGTGCCTCGAAAAATTGCCTTTTTCCTCAATTGCTGCGTTGGACTCAAATTTTAATCCTCAAAATACTCAATGTATTCTTGCGGTTAAAATCTTCGCCCGCCTTGCACTAGAACAAAAATTCTAATTTTTCAAGATACCCTAAAGTGACGGCTCAGCCATCAACTTCTTTTTGAGTTCCATCTTTCGCCGGAGAAGTTCAAACATCTTCTCTTCATCACGGCATACAGTCAATTCACGGTCTAAATCACGGGCCGCCGCGCTGCCTTTACGCCGGCGCAGACTCATCAGACAGTCGGCAATAACTTTACGGGCCGTTGCCGGATCTTCCGCCGGAGCGGGCAGATGAACCAGACGCGCATAGAGAGAACTCAAAGAGTCGTCCTCACCATTACCGGAAATCTGCAGTAACAGATCACAACCGTCCCCGACGCAATGTTTAAACGCCTGAAAAAGCCGCTGACAATCCGACTTTTCGACCAGTTCAAGATAATCTCCGGAAAACTCTTCAAGCAGTGACGGAAAAAGCATAAAGGTTGCCAGAATCATCTCATCAGGCATCGCGGTTCCGGAATATCCGGCCGCGCGGGAATCTTCTTGCGGCTGGAGACTGGCCGCTTCATTGCGAATATAATCACCCCTCCTGAATGCCGGATTCTGCCGGGATTGACGTATCCTGCGATACTCATCCAAAACAATCTCTTCCGCCAGATGCAGGCTCTCCGCGGTTGCCCGCAGAGCCATACCGCGCAAAGGCTCATCCGGCAGCCGGATGATCATCTCAATCACCTCACGCAGAAATTGCAGACGATCACTGTAAGCGGTAAGCCGGCCCCCTTTTTCACTGAGAAAAAAGTCAAACAGCGGCATTTGCCGGGCGAGAGCCTGACTCAGGCCGGCATCATCAAGACCGGTGGCCAATTGATCCGGGTCTTTTATATCCTCCGGCAGAAGAACAATGTCCGGCATCACCCCGACCGCCATAAACAGCGGCAGAGAACGGAAAGCCGCGGCCCGGCCGGCATTATCATTATCAAAAAAAACCGCCACCTTACGGGTATAACGTTTAACCGCGGCCACATTCTCTTCCGACAGCGCTGTGCCTAAAGTGGCAACGACATTATCGACTCCGCGCAGATAGAGAGAGAGCGCATCCATGTAGCCCTCAACCAGAAAGGCTGAACCGGTTTTACCGATTGCGGGCCGGGCATGGTGCAGGTCATACAAAAGCCG
>JAGGTT010000226.1 GCA_021163565.1 Candidatus Tharpella sp. | reverse complement strand
TCTCACTGTTGAGATTCAAAGCCCACTCGGCGTTGATTTTTTTCTCTTTGATCAAAGTCACCGTATCATCAATCAACATTTTGTCTTTGAGCATCAGCAGATGAACATCAAAGATATAATTATGCTGACCAGCTACCTCGACACTACCGTTTTTCAGAGTCTTCGCTTTGATCTGTTCCAATTCTATCCGGGCACCGTCAACCGCCGCCAGAAAGCGTTCAACCTCCGGCACCACCTGATTACTGGAGATCTTTTCACCCCGCGGTTTCAGTTTTGCCCGGTCAAGCAGAAAAGCCCGACCGATGGCAATTCCCGGCGACACTCCAATTCCGCTTAAAATGCTACCCGAAACCTGAGACATCCCTCCGTTTTCAGCCATTATGATTCACCGTCCAATTCACCAAAGCCACTTTCAATAAGTTTGCCCAGAGCGTTAAGGGCCGCATCTTCATCCGCACCAACAGTCTCGACGACTATCGTGCTGTCACGGGCCGCAGCCAGCATCAGAACTCCCATGATACTCTTACCGTTAACTGTAAGCCCCTCTTTGATGACTGTAACCTCAGAGGTAAAAGTTCCAGCCAACTGAACCAAAACTGCAGCGGCCCGAGCATGGAGACCAAGTTTATTTACTATTGTAAATTCTCTTTTAGCCATTTTAAGTTTATTTTCCCTGTCAGATTAATTCACTCTTTTTAATAAAAAAACCTTTGCAACCGGTTTTCTTATACCACCAGAGACCGGCGATCAGCAGCAGTATCAACAAATAAAAGAGCCCCGCACCCAGCCGGCTCTTTACATTGAAATAGTCCACCATAAGAAAAGCCGTGACCGCCAGTGATACAGTCGTAACATACTCCATAATATCCCGCACCAGCGGTAAGCGCCAACTGTCAATTTTTTCAAGTACCCCGATACCGCGATGAACACCATAAAGATAGACGGTATAGCGAATACAGATATGCACCAGGTTGTAAAAAAGCAATAGAAACAGCAACGCCTTAAGCCCCGGACTCCAGAAAAAAATCATCACCGCAAGCGCCGAGGTCATTGGCTTAAGACCGTTCCAGAAAAAGTTATCCCCTACTGCCCCGTAAAGAGCCGAGAGACTTGAGCTCAAACTAAGCCCCTGGTCACCCATCGCTTCACCCTGACTCTCCATATGTACCAGAAAACCCAGGATCCCGGCTGCGAGATAGGGATTGGAGTTGAAACAGTTCAGATAGCAACGGGTTCTGTGGGTCAATTGGAGAGGATTTTTACCGTAGAGTTTTTTCAACAGCGGATAGATCGCATAAGCCAGCCCCAGACACTGCATCCGGGTGAAGCTCCACGAACATTGCCAGCAAAGACTCCGCAAAAAAATTTGGTTTTCCAATCGCATGCTAAAAAACCTTACTTAAATAAAAAACAGCAGCCCGGCCGCCACCCCGGCAAAAACGGCCAGTTGTCGTTTGTGATTCATGTTACTGAGCAAACCGGTAATCCCGATCACGGGAAAGATAAAAAGCAGACGATCAGTTACGGGCCGAATCCAGTCCGGCACCAGAAACAACAGCAATGGTGCCACCAGTAATGAACTTAACATCATCAAAGCGACAGCAACTGCGGCGGCACCGTAAAAGTTCAACAGACCATGCAGATGAAAATTGATGGCAACTCTTTCACTCCCGTCCAGACGGTGGCCGATCAGCAGAGCCGTTTCCACCTCATCAATCAACTGCGCATTTCTGACTCTGACCCAGCCGTCAACTTTGCGTGTGAATGCGGACCACGGCAATGTACTTACCAGCACGACCAGAGCCAGAGTAGAGGTCTGATTTACATATTGCGGCAGGCCACTCAAAGCGGCTCCGGCCCCACCGGCGGCCAGAGCCAGCAGTGTATCATCGGTCGGGATCGTCGTACCGACCGGCATTTCACTTAAAAAACAGAGCTCAAGCATGACCCCAATCAGTAAACCGATCTCCCAGTTTCCCGCCAGAGCCCCGGCGACTGTCGCCGCAACCAGAGGTCGCGAAAGCATCATCTGTAAAAACGCAGTTCGGTCAAGCGCGCAGAACGCCCCGATCAATGAGACTTTAGCTGTCAACCAGATAATTGATGAAAAATCGAGCCCCATAAACCTTACAACAGCCCTTTGCGCTGCAACAGTGCCATCAGATCAATGACCGGTGCGGTCGGCACCGGCTGGATTGAAATCTGAATTTCCTGAGCCTGCAACACCTTTAGATCCTCAATCTCTTTCCGATCCAGAGAGATTGAATCGGAAACCTGCAATTTGCCGGGAGCGTTCCGGATATTGCCGATATTCAACTCGGTCAACGTCAATCCGGCGGCCAGTGCCTGCACCACCTTATCGAGACCGGCAAAAAGCATAATCGTAAAAAGACCGGGACCGGAACGCTGCTGTTCGATCAAAGCCACCGCCTGACGTATGGGCAGAATCTCAACCCGTATATTAGTCGGGGCCGCAAGCCGTAAAATTTTGGAAAGCATCTCATTCTGCGGCAGCTGATCATCAGCCACAATAATGCGAGTGGCCCGGATATAAGGCACCCAGGCGGCAATAATCTGACCATGAATCAGGCGGTCATCAACCCGAAACAGTAGTCGCTTCATAAATCCAGAAACTCAGCTGCAGTAAAGATGTTCTTGCGGCCGCACTCGGTAATTTTCGCCGCAATCTCTTTCAGATCCTGATTTTCATCTTTCAACCAGCTCGCCAGTTTTAAGACAATCGGCAGATTGACTCCGGAAACAATCTCAACCTTTCCCGGTTCGTAGAGGGCGAGACAGATATTAGAGGGAGTGCCGCCAAACATATCCGTCAGGATCAAAATTTTATGCCCATCTTTCTTAAATTTTTTAATCATCTCGACCAGACGTTTACGAACCGTCTCAATATCACCGTTTTCAGCGATGCCGATACCAGTCAGATGTTCACTTTTACCAACAATGATTTCAGCTGTTTCAATGAGATTATCAGCTAAAGTGTGATGCGTTACGATAATCGTTTTAATCATATTTTTTTGATGTCTCGATGGCTGATTGAAATTTCATAGCCATCCTCTTGTAGTGAATTACTTAAATGGTTCACAATTGCAACTGAGCGGTGCTGCCCCCCGGTACACCCGATCGCCACCGTCAGATAGCTTTTACCTTCGCGCAGATATTCGGGAATCAACATTTTTAACAGAGCCTGAAATCGATCGACAAAAGAGCGGCTCACAGGGTGCCCCAGAACATACTTTTCAACCCCCGGATCAAGCCCGCTCTGCTCACGCAGGCTTTCAATGAAATACGGATTCGGAAGAAAACGGACATCCATAACAATATCCGCTTCCAGTGGCAGACCATTACGAAAACCAAAAGAGAGCAGAGAGATATTGAGACTCTCCTGACTCGCATCAGCAGTAACGATTTTTCGCAGATAATCCTTAAACTGATGAATCGTAAAACTGCTGCTGTCGATCCGGTAACTGGCCAGAGTCCGAATCTCAATTAAAAGTTCACGCTCGCGGGCTACTGCCCGAGCAACTGAACCAGCAATCGAAACCGGGTGTTTACGCCGGGTCTCACTGTAGCGTTTAATCAGAGTCTGATCATCTGCTTCCAGAAAGATCAGATCCAGGGACACCGATGAGTTTTTGAGGCGGCGATAAAGGTCAGGGAAGCTCTTTAAAAAACCCTCCTCACGAAGATCCATAACCAGAGCAATACCCTTTATCGAAGGTGAGAAATTTCCGGAGAGTTCGATAAATTTTGTCAAAAAGGCAACCGGCAGATTATCAATACAGAAATAACCGATGTCCTCCAGAACCTTCAAGGCGCTACTCTTGCCGGCTCCGGAAAGGCCGGTAACAATAATCACCGTAGCCTGTTTCCGATCCTTATTCATTTAATTAACAACCCATCAATCACTATCTGTGTTCAGACGCCGGGAGAGATCTTCCAGTAAACTTGAATCAGACCTTCTACCCTGTTTCCGGAGCCGGAAGGTATGGGCCGCAACTTCAACAATAGTCACCAGATTCCGCCCTGGACTAACCGGGATTGTCGCCTTCGGAATATTAATTCCAAGAATCGGAAAATTTTCCTGATCCAGATTCAAACGCTTACTGTCATCGTACTCATCCCAGGCAATCAGCTCAATCACCAGATCAAGCCGCTGACTCTCACGAACCGCGGTCACACCGAAAATATCCTCGATATTGATAATCCCGAGACCGCGAATTTCCATATTGAATTTCAGGATTGCGTTGGCTTCACCGATTACCGTCGCCGGGGGCCGGAAACGCATAACGACAACATCATCGGCAATCAGTCGATGGCCACGCTGCAAAAGATCAAGGGCAACTTCACTTTTACCGACTCCGCTTTTGCCGACCAGTAAAACTCCGGTACTGTGAATATCAAGCAGTACCCCGTGAATGGTAGTTTCAGGATTGATAAAATCCTCAAAATAACGATTCACGGCATCAAAAAAAGCTGACACTGAGAGCGTACTCTGCAGTAGAGGGATTCTACACTCTTTGCAACGATTAAGCAGTTCCACAGGAGGTTCGCAGGCTCGAGTGGCGATGATACAGATAGGCTGCAGAGCACAAAGCTGATCAACCACTTCAAGCCGGCGCTCAGAGTCTAAGGTCTCAAAATAGGCGACTTCAGTCACTCCCATGAGCTGCATTCGTTCCGGCTCAAAAAACTGCTCGAACCCGGCGAATATCAGGCCGTGTTTCTGAATCCGGTAGTTGTTTATCTCACGATCTAAAGCGACCCCGGCAGAAAGCAGGCTCAAACAGAGACCGCGTGCTTCATCCTTAAGCAGGTCGGCCACCGTCAGACGTAAAGTCTCTCTCAGATCAGGAGTTCTCATCGTCTGCTCTGATCGCGGCGTAAAGATCCTCGGCCGTGGAAAGCTCCAACAATTTATGACAGAACTCCTCTCTCTTTAACATCCGCGAGATACGAGCCAATATTTTAAGATGGGTTCCCGCAGAATTTTCCGGGGCCAGCAGCAAGAAAATAAGGTGTACAGGGTTGCCATCCACAGCTGCGAATTCCACCCCTTTTTTACTCCGGGCAAAGAGAACGACAATATCTTCAAGCCCGCCCAGTTTGCCGTGCGGGATGGCGATGCCGTGGCCAATACCAGTACTACCTAACGCCTCACGATCCTTAATGACCGCGAGGATATCCGCTGCATCAAGTTCAGAAACTACACTTGCCACCCGACCAGCAAGCGACCGCAACACCTCATCTTTAGTAACGACTTCAAGATCAGCGACAACCAGTTCGGGTACAAGAAAATCAGTAATTTTCATAATTTTTTTATTTTTCTACGGCAGCTACTGCGGCTCGATCAGGCCGTAATGGCCGTCATCACGACGATAAACAACATTAATCCGGTCACTTGATTCGTCCCGGAAAACATGAAAACTGTTACCCATCAGGTTGAGTTGCATGATGGCTTCATCCGGACTCATGGGCTTGACCAGGAAATTACTCTTTTTAATCAGTTCCGGGGTCGACTCTTCAAGATCGTGGTCAACACTCAAAACATCGTAAGGCACACTTGACAGACTTTCATCAATACTGGGCAGACCCTTTTTCTGCCGCAGACGGCCTTTGTAACGTTTCACCTGACGACTGATTTTATTGGCAACCAGATCGATGGCGGCATACATATCGTCCGACTCCTCTTTACCCTTGACCAAGAAACCACTGATCGTAAAGGTTACTTCAGCAATCTGACGAATCTTTTCGACCGAAAGAACAACGTTGACATCCAACGGACCATCAAGATATTTTTTTATTTTAGAAAGCTTCTCAATAGCATACTCTTTAACCGCATCCGACTGATCCATGTGACGAAAGACAACGTTAATCTGCATCGTATTTCCTCCCTTAATTAGATGGTTTACCGGCACAAACCGGTTTGTTCACAGCGGCAATGACTAAACTTCAACTCGATTCTGCTTACAGAAAACTGCAATCCTTTCCGCGAATCAAAACAGAGCCAACACCGATACAGGGCTGAGACATCGAGGATAATCCTTTACAAAATTCTCTTGCGTTGACCCGAAGCCAGAATGCCAAGCTGATTCCGATACTTGGCGACCGTACGCCGGGCAATTTTTATCTCATGATCCTTTAACAGCAATTTGACAATAGCATCATCACTCAAAGGCTCAACCGCATTCTCATTTTCAATATATTCAACAATCTTCCGTTTAACACTGGCAGAGGCAATATCACCTGTACCTTGATTAATGCTGCTGTTAAAGAAATATTTAAGCTCAAAGACTCCATGTGAAGTCTGCACGTATTTACCCTGAGTCACCCGGCTGACAGTCGACTCATGCATCTCGATATCATCGGCAACATCACGCAGAACCAAAGGCTTCAGATAGTGAGAACCCTGACTGAAAAAATCACTCTGAAACTTGACGATACTCACCATAACCTTATATATGGTTTTCTGTCGCTGTTCAATACTTTTAATCAACCATTGAGCTGCGCGAATCTTCTCGGTCAGGTAGTTCCGGGTCAGACTGTTGGCCTCACCACGCTGACCGGCAACCTCCATATAATAACTGTTAACCGACAATTTTGGCAGCCGGTCGCTGTTTAAAGTGACGACGTAAACACCTTCACTTTTATGGACAAACACCTCCGGCACAACAATCTGGGTAGAATCAGCCTGAAACCGGGCTCCAGGTTTGGGATCTAAAGTGAGGATCTCCTTGACCGCAGCCAGCACTTTCTCTTCATCCACCTGCAAATGACGGGCAATCTTGCGATAATTTTTGGTTTTTAACTGACTTATGTGTCCCGAAACAATCTGACGGTTCAGCTCCCTGTCAAGACCCTGATGAATCAGCTGACAGAGCAAACACTCCTCAAGAGAACGGGCCGCAACTCCAACCGGATCGAACTGTTGAATCCGAAGAAGAACCTTTTCCACAATCTCCGGGTCACAATCGAGACGGGTACAAAGTTCAGTAAAATCGGTTTCGAGATAACCATCCTCATCCAAGCTGTAGATAATGGATTCACCGATACGCTGGCTCTGTTCGCTGAACTGGGGGGTAAGCTGAAGTTGCCAGAGAAGATGGTCAACCAGGGTTGGAGGTTTGGTCAGATTATAATCCCACGCGGGCCGATCATCATCGAAACCGGATCGGCCACTGCCGCTGATACCACGCTGTTCGAAATAGGGCTGCCAGTCTGCATCTTTCAATGCCTCACGAATTTCGGGACGGTTTTCCGAATCCAGACCCTCCCGCAAAGCCTGTTCATCCCGATCGGTCAACTGCTGCTCGGTATGTTCAAGCTCTTCTAACCCTTTATCGCTGGCTTCCTCTAAAACCGGATTGGTCACCATCTCCTGGTTGACCATCTCCAGAAGTTCGACTTGATTGAGCTGCAAAAGTTTGATCGCCTGCTGCAGCTGCGGGGTTAAAGCCAGCTGCTGGGTCTGGATAAGGCGAATATTCTGACTTAAAGATATCGACATATAAGAAACATAAAGACCATATCAGACTAAAAAGTAGGGAGTTAACGCAATTATCATACCTAAGCTGTAAGTATAATAAAGAAAGGTAGGAAATACAAGGGGAAAATGTAATACGGCGATTTTCACATGGTGAAATTATCACCGAGATAGATCTTGCGGGCTTTAGGGCTGGCGATAACCGATTGCGGGTCACCCTCTTCAAGAATGGTGCCCTGATCCATGATATAGGCGTAATCACAGATACCAAGGGTCTCTCTCACATTATGATCTGAAATCAAAACCCCGATGCCGTCAGCTCTAAGTTCGGAAATAATCTGCTGAATATCATTGACCGCAAGGGGATCAATCCCGGCGAAAGGCTCATCCAGAAGGATGAATTTAGGCTCTAAAACTAAGGCCCGGGCAATTTCAATCCGCCGACGCTCACCCCCGGAAACCGTATAGCCCATACTTTTTCTGATTTTATCCAGACCGAAACGCTGCAACATGCGATTAAGGCGCTGCTCCTCCTCAGTCCGACTGAGACCTAATGTCTGGATAATCGCCAGCAGGTTGTCAGCGACAGAAAGTTTCCGAAAAACTGATGCCTCCTGCGGCAGATAACTGATCCCCCGCCGGGCCCGTTGCGGCAAGGTCATTCCGGTCAAGTCATGATCATTAAGCAACAGAGCACCGGCATCCGGCTTTACCAGCCCAACCACCATATAGAAGGTTGTCGTTTTCCCCGCTCCGTTCGGACCCAGCAGACCGACCACGGTTCCGGAATCGATGGCGATCGAGACTCCGTCAACAACCCGCCGGCCCTGATAACTTTTTACAACCTCTTCAACTACTAAGCGATAACTCATTGAGCTCTGCGACCCAGGCCGCCGCGCTGGCCGGGGAAGATTGTCGTTTTTACCCGCCGCTGCCGACCACTCTTAACCACACTGCGTTCGTCATCGAGAAAAAAAGTAATCTCTTCTCCACTGATCACATTATTGCCGTCGTCAAGAGAGGGATCACCGGTCAGAATAATTTTCCGCCCGGCGGCAAAGTAGTGCATTTTCCGGCACAGAGCTTTTTTCCCCTCCATTTTTACCACAACTTTTTTCCCCGTCGCCACGATCTCTTTCAGATCCTGCTCGACACCCTGAGCAAAAAATATCTGCAGTTTATCTGCCTCGAGCGTGGCCTTAGCCTGCTTGACCACCACATTACCGCTGAAGACTGCGACATGATTCTTTTGATCGAAATCAAGTTTATCGGCAACAATATCGAGTGGATCTTTGCTGTCACCGAAAAAAGCCGGGTTCTCTGCGGCAGACCCCATCCCGCTTAACAGCAGCACCAGTAAAAGCGCCAGAATGCAACCTGCTCCAACCCCCCTTAAAGACAAAAACATCTTCTCCCTCCAGCAACTCCGGAAGTCTCTATTGCGGTTTGAATTTTTCAATATCAACCTCTGGCTTTATTTTACGCCCAGTTTTTTCATCGTTACTACCATTTTCCGCAACACCTGATATTTTTTCAAGCCGGATACGAGCTTTAACCGAACCCGAAAAATGTAGTTGCTGCTGCTTCAAGTCAATCATTGCCCGATTCGCCTTTATGGTCAGCTTTTCACTCTCAACCACCAGACTTTCCGGAGCCAAAATTTCCTCTTTGGCCTCTTGATAACTGAGACGTTCCGTCTTAATCTGAAATTGCTGATTAATAATTTTAACCGCCCCCTGAAGTTCAATGTCACCACTTTCAACCAGGTAAAAGCCATTTTCAGCCTCGATCCGGGTATCACTCTCCAGTTTACCGTCAGCATAGATCCGGGCCGTTACTCCTTCCAGAATAATTCTGTCCTGGCCCTTTATTCGTTTAGCTTTCCGAGTACTCAGCTCCCACTTTTTCACCCCGGAGCGGGTATGACCATAGCGCACATTATCAAGTTCAAATTCCAGCTGTTTGACAACTTCAGGCAGAGCTTTAACCAAGCGGGCGGGATCGCGCAGAACCTGCTGCACAAAATAGTA